>NZ_MPPE01000028.1:0-47398 GCF_001896645.1 Tepidanaerobacter sp. EBM-49 | reverse complement strand
CAAATGGCGGAGAGAGAGGGATTCGAACCCTCGATACGGATTTTAGTCCGTATAATCGCTTAGCAGGCGACCGCCTTCGACCTACTCGGCCATCTCTCCATTACAAAAGCCCGGCATCTTACGGCTTTTGTTTTTGTATCAAGTTATGGCGGAGGGGGTGGGATTCGAACCCACGGCTCTTTCGAGACACTGATTTTCAAGACCAGCTCCTTAAACCGCTCGGACACCCCTCCCGTCCGATGACTATTTTAAAGTATAGCACAATAATCCTTCTTTTGTCAACACTGTCAAAGCCACATAAAATTTGGATTCAAGGCTCTCTTACTATTCTTTAAGTTCCAAATACAGCATTATTGCATATAGCAGCTACATCTGATAGGATAAAAGTAATTATATTTGGCAGGTGATTTTTATGATAGTTGGAACGCTTACTGTGAAGCTTTCTTTGGGAGATCTTTTTTCCTTAAAGGAAAAAAGACAGATAGTAAAAAGCGTAATAGACAAAGTAAAAAATAAATTTAATGTGTCAATTGCCGAAGTGGATCAGCAGGATGTCAAGAGATGGGCCGTTATAGGCATTGCTTGTGTATCAAATAACACACAATTTGTCAACAGGCAGCTTGATCTTATCCTTGACTTTTTGGAATCAGATGGCAGGTTTACCGTAGAGGAGGTTCATAAAGAAATATTGTAGAAAGCAAAATGAGCAGATTTTAGTCCTCTCTGCTCATTTGAAATCCGGGTATTGCAAGTTTTCTTTCGAATATATCCACGATCTTTGCGATTATCGATAATACAATGATATACACAACACCCACCCAAAACAGCGTTTCAATAGGCTTAAACGTTTGAGTAATAAGCATTTTGCCTCTGGCCATAAGTTCCGGCACGGCAATTAAAAATGCAACTGATGTATATTTTACCATATAGACCACTTCGTTGGACCAAGGCGGCAGTACTATCCTTAAGGCCTGGGGAAGTATGATGTTTACAATCGTCTGGCTTTTCGTCATTCCAAGGGCTTGAGCGGCAAGACCCTGCCCCTCATCTATCGACAAAATAGCTCCCCTGAAGTATTCAGCCTGATAAGCACTGCTGTTTATTCCAAGAGCCAAAATAGCCGCAGGCATTCTGTCAAGCAATATCCCAAAATCAGGCAGGCCGTAGTATATTATGAACAGCTGCACAATCATGGGGGTACCGCGAATAATCTCAATATATGCAGTGGCTAATGTCCTTAAAAGGCCTTTTCCATAAGTTCTGGCAAGGGCCATGGGAAGTCCGATTGCAAATCCTAATACAAGAGCTCCTGCTGAAAGCTGTAATGAAACTATGAGACCTTTGTAAAGTTCCGGCCAAATCTTGATAAAAAACTGTATCAGTTCAATCATGCAAATCAGCCCCTGATACATCTTGAGCCTTGCCGTGCAGCCTTGCAATCTTGCTTATAAATTCCCGTGTGCGCTCTTTTTCAGGATTATTGAATATCTTTTCGGGAGGTCCCATTTCTACGATAACGCCATCTTCTAAAAACACTATCCTGTCTGCCGCCTCCCTGGCAAATCCCATTTCATGGCTTACCACCAGCATAGTCATACCGGCATCAGCAAGTTTTTTCATAACTTCCAAAACCTCACCTATCAGCTCCGGGTCAAGGGCAGATGTGGGCTCATCAAATAACATAATCTCAGGATCCATTGCAAGGGCTCTGGCAATTGCCACACGCTGCTTTTGTCCGCCCGAAAGCTCTGCCGGATAGCTATTGGCCTTGTCGGCAAGTCCGACCCTTTCAAGTTCCTGTGTGGCAAGCTTTAAGGCAGCTTTTTTGTCCATTTTTTTCACCTTTATGGGACCAATTGCAACATTTTGTAAAGCAGTAAGGTGGTTAAAGAGATTAAAATCTTGAAACACCATGCCTATACGCTGCCGGACTTTACTTAAATTTGAAACACCCGGTTCAATTTTCTCATCACCCAAGTAAATTTCCCCTGCATCAGGTTCTATAAGCCTATTAATGCAGCGAAGAAGGGTGCTTTTGCCTGTGCCGCTGGGGCCTATTATTACAACAACTTCGCCCTCATCTACGGTAAGGCTTACTCCTTTTAGCACTTCTGTATCTTTAAATTTTTTATGCAAATTGTTGATTCTTAAAATTGGTTTTGACATCAAAAATTCACCTTTCAAGACCTGGAATCTTTACTTTTACTTCGATTTTAGACATGCTTCGCGTAAATGCATAAGTTAATATTAGATATATTAGCCCTGATACTATATATGTCAGCATAGGCTGAGCAGTTCTAGCGCTTACATATTCGCTTCGCCGCATAAGTTCGGCAATGCCCAACACATATGCCATAGAAGAATCTTTTAAAACTATGCTTGCTTCGTTTGCCCAATAAGGGATAGCCCGTCGCAAAGATTGAGGTAAAATAACTGCAAATATGCTTTGATATTTGCTCATACCCAGCGCTAACGCAGCCTCCATCTGCCCCTTACTTATGGATTGGAGCGCGCCTCTGAAAATTTCAATTTGATATGCACTTGTATGAATGGCAAGGCCAATAACTACTGCCCAAAATGCCGGTATATTTACAACTTCTGAACCTAAAAAATAAAGCATAAATAATATCACAAGCAAAGGCAGGCTTCGTATTATCCTGCTGTAAAATAGTGCAAAAGTGTGCAGAATTGTACCGCCGTAAACCCTGCATAATGCAAGCAGAAGCCCTGCCACTGTTCCCAGGGCAAGGGCTATTACTGTAATTTCTAGTGTTATTCCCACACCTTCAAGGAGGTAGGGAATGCTTTTAAAAACTTTTATTGCATTGCTATTCATTAAACCCATAACGCCTCATCCCATAATGTCAGCTTCTGTCCGAGGCCTTTTTTTATGGCTTCTTTATACAGATAATCACCGATTATTATATCATGAGCGCCCATTCCTCGGGAGCTAAACATTGTGATTTCATCATTATTTTCTCTGCCGGGCTTATTTCCGCACACTATATCGCTTAATGACCATATGTCTGCTTCATCAATCTTGCCCTGCTGCACCATTTGATTTATTATTGAAAGATCGTTTTCTTTCATTTGATCCCAGCTGTCCACTACAATCTTCTCGGCTTTTTCTACAACGCCGCCCTCGACTTCGCAGGAACTCATCTGTATAATCATGGAGCCTTTCTTTATCCAGTCGGACTTGACAAAAGGTTTCTTGCTTGTAGTCATTGTAGCTACAATATCAGCGCCGGTTACGGCTTCTTCTACACTATTTGTAGGAATAACTTCTATTTCATCCTTGAATTCATTTGCAAGATTTTGCGCTTTTTCTAGATTAAGATCGCACAGTTTTATCTGTTTAAGGCTTGGAGCAACCTCTCGTAATGCCATAATCATGGTTCTGCCTATGACACCTGCTCCTACACACCCTGCAACCTGTGCATCTTTCGGTGCAAGGTATTTTGCCGCAACTCCTGCCGCTGCCGCTGTTCTCATAGCCGTAATAACCATACCGTCCATAATTGCCACAGGCTGCACCGTCATGGGATCGCTTAAGATCACCATATCTATCCCCATTGGGAGATTACCAACCTTTGCATTTGTGCGTGACTCTGCTGCCCATTTAGTACCTGGTCGATTTATATCTCCGCCTATATAGACCGGCATTGAAAAAAAGTGGGATTGGGGTTCTTCACCTATAGGTATGCCAAATACCGTCTTTGGCGGATTAATTATCTGTCCATGTCCTTGCAGATAAAAAACCTTCTCTACAAGCTCTAGTATCTTTTTCATATCCAATACACCGGCTGCTATTACGTCCTCTTGCTTCATAAATAGCAATTCGCTTTTCATGATTGTTTGTACCTCCTTATTACTGTCTAAACCACTTGTCTTCTAATTTTGCTATAGTTCCGTCTGCTACCATATCGTCTATTATCTTGTTTAGCTTTTCTACCATTTCAGTAGAGCCTTTTTTAAGTACAATCCCCGGATCTTCATCATTATCAAGAGTTGTCTCTACTGCTACTTTAAGTCCCAGTTCTTTTGCTTTTGCGTAAGCCACAGGCAAATCTATTACAAATGCCGCCAGTCTACCATTTTTAACGTCCAGCACTCCGGCATTAGCATCAGTGTAATATTTTACTTGAGATTCTTTTACCGCACCGCTTTTTATTTGCTTTTGTGCCCATGCAGCCATTGTTGTGCCGCTTTGAACGCCAAACTCGTATTTTAGAACATCGCTAAGTTCTTTTATCTCCGCTTTACCTTCAGGATTTACAAGCACACCGTGTTTCGTCTTGTAATAAGGCTTTGTAAAATCTGCTTCTTTAAGTCTTTCTTCATTTGGACTCATACATGCAATAATCGCATCTATTTTGCCCTGTTTCAAAGAAGCAATAAGGCTTTCAAACTCTAAAGACTCAATCTTAACTTCCACTCCTAATCTCTTGCCGACTTCGTTTATTAAGTCTATGTCAAAACCGGCAAAATTCCCGTTTTCATCAACGAACTCGAAAGGCGGATAGTCTGGAGATGTGCCTACAACCCATACTTCCTTTTCTCCTGACTGTTGGTTTGAACTTTCGCCGCTTTGGCTTTGCTGTCCACTGTTTCCGCAGCCGGATACCACACCCAACACCAAACTTAAGCATAAAATAAAAGTTATTATCTTAACTGTCCTTTTCATCTTCATTATCCCCCTTGGTTTAAAATGCTGGATATAATTATACACTGTTATGTATAATTATTCAATACCTGAATTCATATAAAAATTTTCTCTGTTTTTCAAATAGGGCCATAGAAATCCCAGGATGTAACCCTTATTTCGGTGTTCATATAAGGTGGATCAGGGTAAATTTCAGGATCTGTTTCAATATATAAATCTACATAGACAGTAAGCACTGCCTCGGCTTTTCTGACTTTGCCGGTAGAAGTTACGGTTAGCGAGTCAGTGCCTTTTGATGCGATTTTCGTTTTATATCTGCCTTCTCCCAAAGCCTTCCAATTGTTTGCCCCTCTATAATAAGGATCATTTTTTAAAGCGGAAAGCGCTTCTTGAACACCGGCTTCTGCAAGATAATACGCCAGAGTATAATCCCTTGCATAACACCCCATTATATACTCGCTAGATGCAATGTTAAGCAAAGATATCGCAAGCGTTGTTGTAATTGCGCAAACAAATAAAACAATCACCAAGGCGTATCCGCTATTATTTCTCACAGCAATCTCTCCACATGTTAAAATGGCCGATCCTTTCGAACCAGCCATTTTGTTCTTGTTATCTAAATGGTATTGTTTTTTAAAGTTAAAGTCAAGTCTTTCGATTGTTAGATTTTAATAATACCTGTGGAACTTAAAAATACCAAAAATATTATTACAGGAACAACATATTTTACCAATACACTCCATATTTTTTCTAAGCCAAAATGAACAGTACCGTTGTTTGTGGCTTCTTTAATTGCTTCATCAAGTCCCAAAACTCTTACTACAAAAAGCGTCATCATAAAAGCTCCGAAAGGCATTAAGATGTATGATGCTAAAAAGTCCATGGCACTGAGAAAATCTAGGCCGAATATCTTGAAATTCGCCAGTATTCCTTGTGACAGTGAAGAAGGAATTCCCATGATGAATATTAAGATTCCTGCGGTCAGCGCTGCTTTTTTTCTATCTATCTTATAGTTGTCCACTAGGAAAGCAGTGTTTACCTCAAGCATAGAAATTGCAGATGTAAGAGCTGCAAAAAGCATTAATACAAAGAATATGAAGCCAAACAGTGCCCCCAGCGGCATTTTCTCAAAGACATGGGGCATTGTTATAAACAATAGCGGAGGTCCTGCTGCAGGATCAAGGCCAAATGCAAAAACCGAAGGTATGATTATCATTCCCGCAAGAAACGCCGCTAAAAAGTCCATTATAGGCACAATATTAGCTAATTTTGGTATGTTTTCATTTTCGGACAAATAACTGGCATAAGTCATGGTGCATCCTGCACCAATATTCAAGCTGAAAAATACCTGCCCCATAGCCATAAGAAAAGTAGTTCCTGTAAGCTCGCTAAAATCCGGCATTAAGTAATACTTTATGCCCTCGAGTGCGCCGGGCAATGTGACTGCTCGAATTACTAAAACAATAAATAGCACAAATAGTGTCGGCATAAGGATGTTGCTGGCTTTTTCTATACCGCCGGACACTCCTTTTGCTACTATATAAATCGTAACGCCCATGAATATAGCATGCCACAGCAGGGGAGCATAAGGATTAGAGACAAAACTTCCGAAATATCCGACAATATCTCCTTTAATGCCTCCTGTAATGTAGCGGAACATATAGTGAGTAATCCATCCGCCAACTACAGCATAAAACGAAAGCACTATAAAGTTTACCGCAATAGCAACATAGCCCACAGATCTCCAGAACTTACTGCCTCCTGAAAGCTTTGAATAAGTGCCTACAGGATCTAGTTTTCCCCGCCTACCCAGCACCATTTCCGTTATTAAAACCGGTATCCCTAAAAACAGCAGCATCAAGATATAGGCAAAAAGAAATGTTCCGCCTCCGAACTTTGCTGCAAGATAGGGAAATTTCCACACATTGCCTAAACCAATTGCCGCACCTGCAGCAGCCATTACAAAACCTATACTTGTCGCCCACTGGCCGCGTTCGGATTTTTTGGGTTTTTCGCTTTCCATTATTTCCTCTCCCCTCTTTTTATACTGCAAAGTTAGGCCGCTACAGGCATTACGCCTATAGTGGCCATATTGTGATAGATTTGCGTGTCCTTATTCGATAGGTTTTAATCTTGCGGTAAAATGTCTTAGGACTTTTGGCTCATAAGTAAATTCCAGACCCTTTAAGTCTTTTGCTTTATCTTTAATCGAAATTAACGCATCAGCTACAAAGTCCATATGATCATTAGTATAAACTCTGCGAGGAATTGTAAGCCTTAAAAGCTCCAGTGGAGATTCTAACTGTTCTCCGGTTTCCGGATCTCTTCCCAGCAAGAAGGAACCCACTTCCACTGCCCGCACGCCTGATTCAATATAAAGGGCATTTGCAAGGACCTGGGCCGGAAATTGATAATAGGGTATATGCGGCAAAACCTTTTTTGCATCAACAAAAACCGCGTGTCCTCCTGTAGGTGTTTGAATAGGAATTCCGCCTTCTGTCAACCGGTGTCCCAGATACTCAACCTGTGATATCCTATATTCTAGGTAATTTTCGTCGATACCCTCTATAAGACCTCTGGCCAGGCATTCCATATCTCTTCCTGCAAGTCCTCCATATGTTATGAATCCTTCATTGGGTACAACCATACTGGCCACTTCATTAAACAGTTCTTCGTCTTCCTTGATTCCGATAAGACCCCCGATATTTACTATTGCATCCTTTTTTGCGCTCATCGTAAAGCCTTCGCCATATGAAAACATCTCTCGGACTATTTCTGCAATGCTCTTGTTTTCATAACCCTTTTCACGCTTCTTTATAAAGTAGGCATTTTCTGCAAACCTTGCAGCATCAAAGAACAGCCTTATCTTATATTTCTTGGCAATTTCGCTTACTGCCTTAATATTTTCCATTGATACAGGCTGACCTCCGGAGCTGTTGCAGGTAATGGTAATCAGTATAAAAGCTATATTTTCAACTCCGTGTTCCTTTATAAAGCCTTCTAATTTATCAAGATCAAAATTACCCTTCCATTCATAAGGAGTCGCTGTATCAAAAGCTTTTTCGGTAACTAAATCCACTGCCCTTGCACCGTTTAGTTCTATATGAGCTTTTGTTGTGTCAAAATGCATGTTCCCCAGCACATACTGTCCTTTTTTCTTAATTAGACAAGGGAAAAGCGATTTTTCTGCTCCTCTGCCTTGATGAACAGGCACTACATAATTGTAGTTAAATAAATCTTGAACGGTTTTCTTCAAATTTCTAAAGTTTCTGCTTCCGGCATAAGATTCGTCCCCCAGCATCAAGCCGGACCACTGGTTGTCGCTCATTGCCCCGGTTCCGCTGTCAGTTAAAAGATCAATGTAAACATCATCGGAATTTAGTAAAAATGGATTATAACCGGCTTCTTCCAGTGCTTTTATTCTTTCTTCCCTGCTTATTATTCTTAACGGTTCAACCATTTTAATTTTAAAAGGCTCAGGTACTCTTTTGTACATCTCGGCTTCCTCCTGTTTATGAAAAAATTTTATTTGAAAATATATAATTGCAAGTTTCGTGCCAATATAATAAATACGCTTCTTCGCCGAATCTTAAGGTATGCGCAGGGCGTAAAAGCGTATTTAATAAGTGAATAATTGTCAAATAATGATACACTTTGAGTTATTTGTATCATTTCTAGACAGTTAATAGAATTTGCCGGTTTCACGTAATTGGTTTTAATAAAGATTGTCTTAAAATTATACAATATCTTTATCCAATCCCATTTCTTCCATCTTCCTATAAAGCGTAGCTCTTGATATACCCAGTACTTTTGCAGCTTTTGTTTTATTTGGAAAAGCTTTTAATGTTCTTTCGATTATGGCCTTTTCTGCCTCTTGAAGTGTAGGCCAATTTTCGTCAAAGTTCCATTTTAAGATATTATGTTCCGGCTTTAAGGACAGGAATTCCGGCAGATCATCAACTCCTATAATTCCGTCTTCATCCATAACAAAGCCCTTTTCAAGGATATTTTCTAGTTCTCTTATGTTTCCCGGAAAATGATAGTTTATGAGGCAGCGCAAAGCCGCAGGTGAAATATCTTGTATTTTCTTGTTCAGCCGCTGCCCAATTTTGTCCATAAGCAATTTTGCATATACAGGAATGTCCTCGCTTCTTTCTCGAAGAGGAGGAAGTTCGATATGTATAACATTTAGTCTGTAATAAAGATCTTCTCTGAATTCACCACTTTTTACCATAGCTTCCAGAGATCTGTTTGTGGCCGATATAACTCTAATGTCCAGTTTAATTTTGCGTCCACCGCCAAGTTTTCTAATTTCACTGTCCTGCAGCACTCTAAGTAGTTTGGCCTGGATAGAAAAGGGCATATCTCCGATTTCATCTAAAAAAATAGTGCCGCCATTTGCTTTTTCCAGCAGTCCTGTCTTTCCTTTGGGATCAGCGCCGGTAAATGCTCCGGGTTCATATCCGAAAAGCTCGCTTTCCAGAAGTGTTTCCGGAATCGCGCTGCAGTTTACCTCTATAAATGGGCCATTCTTTCGCGGGCTGTTGTTATGGATAAACTTTGCCACAACTTCTTTGCCGGTGCCGCTTTCTCCGGTAATTAAAACGCTTGAAATAACTCCCGCAGCTTTTTTTGCCACTTCCAAAACCTTTTGCATCTTTGGATTTCGACCTACTATAAAATCTTTATCTCCAATAAAACCCGAAAGCTGCTTAGAAAGGCTATTGATCTGCTGTCTTGCCGACTCCAGCTTTTGATTTAGATCCTGAATTTCTGTAAGGTCTAGAAAAACCGAGATGCTGCCTATTAACACACCGCTTTCATATATCGGAACTATGTTAGAATAAACATATTTGTTATTAACCCGTGTTTTAACACCCAGCCTTTCTTTGCCTGACTTTAGCACATCGATAAGCGAAGAAGTCGGAACCACATCGATGACTTTCTGTCCAAGTATTTTTTTGTTATCAAGCCCTGTAATTCTTTCATTGGCTTCATTTACATAAATAACTCTGCCTTCTCTGTCAGCTATTACTATTCCTTCATGAACATGCTTTAAAATAAAATCGATGGACCTTACTATCTTCTCAAGTTTATCCATAAACTATACGTCCCCTTGTTTTTAATATAGAGGCTGCATTTTAAAAAATGGCCGATCCTTTCGAACCAGCCATTTCGTTTTTTATTTCCAATTTATTTTCATGCGTCCGGACGAAGTACAGCTGAAGGTAGCTTGGGTTTTGCCGCTGCTGTTTTCTACATGTCCTGATATGATATAATCCTTGTATTCACCGTGGGCATATTCCATTATGTCATACAGCCAGTCATCAGAAGCTGCGGTGTCTTTGACATCGTCCCATTCATCGCCGTATTTCGAGGTATTTACGATAACAGTTATATAGATTTCGTCGTCATCGTAATCTTCTACTTCTATAGTAGCTTTCAGACTTCCAAAGTTTTTACTGTATTTTGTAAGATTTGAGCCATAAAAATAGTTCAAGTCATCTTCTAGGTCGGCAAAAGATACGGTGCTATCATAGAATTTTACTTTCAATTTGCTGCCGGATTCTTCAAATGAAACAAGGGTTTCCTTCTTGTCGGTATCCTTGATTGTTCCTTCAAAATCGGCTTTCGGAAACTCATCTTTTACGTAATCATATATATCATTTAGCCAATTTTCGATCTTTCTTTCCGTAAGCTTATTCCACTCTGATTTGTAGTCACTTTTGTCAAACTCAATGGTCAGTGTCAAATCCCCGCTTGACGATTCCTTAACCTTATAATTAAACTTGATATCGTTCCACTTAGAGTATTCATCGTATAGATAATCCTCTAAATACTCATCGGCATTTTCCTTTTCCTCTTTTTCCTTCTTTAAATCATCAATGGTTTTATTGAGCTCGATAATCTTACTTTGCAAAAGTGAATTTTGATAGGTCAGATTTTGGATTTGAGCATCTTTGTTTGCAATCTCCTGGGATGTTTGTGATGTAGATTTGTCGGTTATTATCACCGTGCTCTGATTATTGTCCCATTCAACAACCTTGTCTAAGGCTTCACTTATAAGTCTTATGGGCACATATGTAGAATCATTGTAAATAAAGGGCTCTGTATTTCCGACATCAACTAATTTGCCGTTAACTTTGATTTTAATGTTTCTGTAAAATGCCTTGATGTCTTTTGCCCCTGTGGCACCCATTGCTACAGACGATAGTAGCAGCACTGCTGACACCAGCACCGCCGTAAAGATCGCAACCCTCTTATTCATTATTAAAAACCCCCAAAGAATTTATATTTTATTGTAATTTTGTTACTCTTATACTATCATACCTGCTTGCATCAAGGAATGCAAGATTGTGGCAAATTTTAACTGACAACTTGTTAAATAAAAACGGCCTTCTTGACATTTAGATACTGTCAAAAAGGACCGTTTTTGTATTAGTATGTAATATCTAAACTTAATATCCTATTTTTAGCGCAATTACAATAAAAACGAAGGCAATTACATAGAAAATACCCATTAGTGGTATGAAGAATTTATACCACTTGTCCAAAGGCACTTTGCCATAGCTTAAAAAAATAAGCAATGTTCCATAGCTAAACCAGAACATATTTGTGATTCCGTCTCCAAACTGATAAGCTAGAACCGTTGTCTGGTGTGTTAAGCCAAGACTTAGGCCTATAGGCACGAGTATTGGAATAAGGAGAGCGCCTTTGCCGCTTCCTGATGGGATAAGACCATTTATAAAGGTTACAATAATAACAATGCCAATAGCTGCCACAAAAGGTGAAGTCCCTTCCAACAGTTTTATTGCACTGTAAATAATGGTGGCATTTACATTAGCAGCATTTAGAACCCAGTAAACTCCCCGAGCAACACCTACTACCATAGCGCCTCCAATTGAACCCTTAGCGCCCGCAATCAAGCAGTCGGCAATATCTCCTGCACTCATTTTTCCAATAATGCCTGAAAGAATACCTGAAAGTAGAAATACAGCAGACACATCATCAATAGCCCATTTTACACCATTAATGCCGTATTTCATGCCGATTACCGTAAGCACTACGGCACCTACTATGGTAAGCAAAACCATAACTTGCGGCGTTGTAAGTTTTGCCTCGTCAGCTTTAGTTGTATCCAGACGAATATCTGAAACATCAATATCGGCTACCAGACTTTTTGAGGGATCTTTTAATACTTTATTTGCATAAACAAGAATGTATATTGTGCTGACAGCAGTTATAACAATCCACAATATTACCCTCAGTCCCAGACCCACAAACAAGTCGCTGCCCTCGGGCAAAACGCCCATTTTCTGAAGTATCCCGTTTGCAACGCCCACAGTATAAAGATTTGTAGGTCCTGCAATAAAGCCGCCCATTGCACCGATAATGCAGACTGCGACAGCGGTCATAGCATCATAGCCCAGCGCTAGTACCGTTGCAACTACAAGGGGAACAAAAGGTATAAGGGTTTCAATCCAGCCCAAGAAGCCGCCAATGGCAGAAAAAAGCACTATCAGTGCTACCAAAAGCATAGTTTGCGAAGATTTCCCGAATTTTTGCACCACCGTCAAGATTCCTGCATCAATAGCACCGGTTTTCTTGTAAACTTCAAGGGCGCCTCCCACTGTCAAAATAAGTATGACTATATTAGCTGAGTCTTTTATTCCATAAGGAACTGCTCTGAAAATGTTAAATAAGTTATTAAAATTCAACTGATTTTTAGGAAGCGGGGTATAGACCCCATCCGTCAAAGTGCCGGGAGTAATTACAAATGTCAATAATCCGCAGATAAATATTACAGCAAAAATTAGAACAAATGGGTTAATGCCAACTTGTTTTTTCTCTTTTTTCATTGTTTAGTCTTCCTCCCTTTAGTCTTCTATATTTGCAAGGGTATAAGCCAGTGCCAAATATCCCAATGTGCCTTCTTCCATCATATTGATATCTATGCTATCTTCTGTTGTATGGCAAAGCCTTATTTCTGCCGGAGAATAACCGATACATTTTACGCCTTTTGCTGCATAATGGCCGGTATCAGTAGCAAATTCCCAAGTTTTTGTTTTTATAGGATGACCCGTAATCTTTTCTAATGTCTTCTTGCACAGCTGAACATAGGGTTCTTCCGGGCTTACACTAAAAGGAGGTTCGCCTTGGTGTGCCATACCTTCAAAACCTGTATATGTTTTCAGTGGAAAATATAGGGATTTAAGGTCGACTGTAATACCTTCCATTTTACATCTGTCAATGACCTCTTGAATTT
Source organism: Tepidanaerobacter sp. EBM-49 (assembly GCF_001896645.1). Taxonomy (NCBI): domain Bacteria; kingdom Bacillati; phylum Bacillota; class Clostridia; order Thermosediminibacterales; family Tepidanaerobacteraceae; genus Tepidanaerobacter; species Tepidanaerobacter sp. EBM-49. Next base: position 34,466 of record NZ_MPPE01000028.1, on the reverse strand, counting down.
TAGCAAGGGCGACTTCCTCTGTGTCAACGCTGGATTGTCGATAATCTATGTATACTTTTAGTTCATTCGGTATGATATTGGTTCCCTTTTCCGAGGATTCGATATTGGTAACCGACATTGTGGAAGAACCGAATAATTCATCTTTACCCATTTCTACGGTTTTTAATTCCACAAGGAATTTACCAAGAAAGTCAAAGGGGTTTTTGCCCATATGGGGCATAGATGCATGACATGACTTGCCTGTTATGGTAACAACAGCACAGAATCTGCCCCGGCATCCTATCGCAAGATCGTTTTCTGTGGCTTCACCTACGATAGCATAGTCTGTAAGCTTAAAGTTATCCTTAGCCTGCATCATTGCGCCAAAACCTGCAATCTCCTCACATACGACACCTGCAACTACTCTATCACCCTTAGGCAGTAGCCCTGCCCGCTTAAGCATAATCGGAGCGTAAATCTGGATAGCAAAGGTCCCTTTGGTATCCGAAGCCCCTCTTCCCCATATCCTGCCTTCAGCAATTGTGCCGCTGTAGGGAGGATATTTCCATTTTGATATGTCCCCTTCATCTACCACATCCAGATGGCAGTTGAGCATGACAGAGCTTCCACCGCCGGTGCCTTTCACTGTCCCAAAGACATTTCCGTAAGTATCAACAACTACCTCATCGTAATCCAGATCTTGCATTTTTTTCACTACATATTGAGCAAACTCACCTTCCTGTGTTGATTGGGAATTAATTTGTATCATCTCAGAAGCGGTTTTTATAATTTCATCTTTATATTGCTTTACCAGTGATTCGAATTTTTCCTTCATCGTGCGCCACTCCTTTACTTATTTAATATCAAGATTATATCATATCTTTTCAAATGCCTTATTAAATTCTTCGATTATATCTTCTATTTCTTCAAGACCCACAGAAATTCTAAGTAGGCTATCGGATATTCCTGCATCTTGCCGTTCTTTGCGGCTCATAGACCGGTGGGATGTTTTGGCAGGGTAGGACATTGTAGTTGTCACTCCTGCAAGGCTGGGAACCAGTTTTACTTTTTCAAGGCTGTCTATGAATTTGCATGCCTCTTCTTCTTCGCCTACCAAATCCACGCTCATCATACCGCCAAAAAGCCCGTTATAAAATATTTCCTCTGCTATATTTTTTGAAGGTGATGATGCAAGTCCCGGATAATATACTTTTTTGACCTTTTTGTGATTTTCCAGGTATTCCGCAAGCTTCATGGCATTTTGACTGTGCTGGCGCATCCTAAGTTCTAAGGTTCTAAGACTTCTTGTTATAAGCCAAGCATCAAACGGACTCATGGTAGGACCGTAAATTGAACCGACATGTCTTATGTTTTCAATAGTTTCTTTGTCAGAAACCACACCCCCGCCTATAACATCACTATGGCCGCCCATATATTTAGTCAAACTGTAAACCACTATATCTGCTCCAAGTTTTAGCGGCTGGCATACTACCGGTGTTGCAAAAGTATTGTCTACTATTAATTTTGCATTATGCTGGTGGGCAATTTTTGCTATTTTTCGTATGTCTGCAACTTCCATGAGCGGATTAGAGATAGTTTCCATATAAACAACTTTTGTGTTGGGTTTAAAATATGGTTCAATGTCATCCTTATTAAAATCCAAAAACGTAACTTCCACATTGAATTTCTTCAGTTCTTCCGTCAAAAGCTCCCATGTCCCGCCATACAAGACATTACTCGATATAATATGATCTTGGGATTTTATGTTCGCAAGCAGCGACATAGAAATTGCACCCATTCCGGAAGAATAGACCAGTGCATCTTCTCCTTCATCTATAGTAGCTAAAATCTCTTCCAAGCTATCATGGTTGGGATTTCCCATGCGAGAATACACATACCCGGGGGTGCCTTCATATACTTCATCTAATTCTTTAACACTATCAAAAGAAAAAACCGAACTCATATAAATAGGCGGAACCTTAGGAGCAGATACTGAAGGCATAACTTTCTCTCCTGTATGAGTTAATTTAGTCATATATTTTTTATTCATTTTGAAACCTCCATTCGGAATTTTTTATTCCGTATTTTTTAATTCTGTTGATAAGCATAGTATGAGTAACCTGCAATGTTCTTGCAGCTTCCCGTATGCTGCTGCTATGCTTTAATGTGTTTAAAATAATATTCCTTTCCACTTCATCAAGTGTACTTTTAAGAGACATTGATTCATTGATTTGATTTTGAACAGACAAATTATTTAACACTATATCTTCTGCATCAATTTCATTTCCTTTTGTAAACGCTATTGCTCTCTCTAAGACATTTTGAAGTTCTCTTACGTTCCCCGGCCAATTATACGCCAGGAGCTTTTTTAAAGCTTGAGGCGCAATGCCGTTAATCTTTTTACCGTACTTTCCGCTATAAATCTTTATAAAGTGTTCTATTAGCTCATTGATATCCTCCCTCCTTTCTCTAAGCGGCGGCACAGTTAAAGAAAATGTATTTATTCTGTATAACAGGTCAAGGCGAAACTGACCGTCCTCTACCATTTTGTATAGGTTTTTATTGGTTGCTGTTATAACTTTTACGTTTATATTTTCAAAGGTATTGCTCCCGACTTTTCTTATTTTGTTCTCTTGAAGCACACGAAGTAATTTTGCTTGCAAATGCGGCGGCATTTCGCCTATCTCATCTAAAAAAATCGTGCCTCCATTAGCTATTTCAAATATCCCTGTTTTACCATGTTTTTTTGCTCCTGTAAAAGCGCCTTCTTCATATCCAAAAAGTTCACTTTCGAGCAACTGATCCGGTACAGCTGCGCAATTAACAGGTATAAAAGGCTTTGACGATCTCAAACTTGCGTTATGTATTGCTCGTGCAAAAAGTTCTTTTCCTGTTCCGCTTTCGCCAAGAATCAGTACGGGAGAATCAGATTGAGAAAATACTTTGGCCTGTTCAATTACTTGATGATGTTTTGCACTACTGCCGATAATGTCATCGAATGTGATCGGGTTATCATACCTTTTAAGATTTATAATCTCACTAATTTTTCCTGAATCCTGCATTGTAAATATGTAACCAAAAACTGCGCCTTCCTCGGTTTTTAAACCATAAATATCCATTAGATAGGATTTATTCTTTAATCTTATCTCAATATTTTCAATATCATCGTAAAATGACAAATCCGAACCTATATAGCTTCTTAAGCTTTTTCTTGGAATAAAGTCCCATATACTTTTGTCTATGGCGCCGTGTTCATCTGTCATTAAGATAGTTTTTGCCGCAAATTTATTAATATACTTTATCTTTTTTTCTTTATCAAGCAATAAAATACCATAGGGGAGTAAGTCTAAAATGGCTTTCTTCTCAATTTCTCTTTTTTCAAAATCAATCAAATCAATTTCTGTAACGCTTTTTACTCCCGGTATCTCTAATATCTCCGATTTTATAGTTTTCCAAAGGTTAGAATCTATTTTGGGAAGCTTTATGTAAACTACATAGGTGTATACCTCCATCCATGTAACACTTAATTCGTATTTCACCAAAACCGAAAGGATATCATACGTCATATATGGCCGATCGATGGTTTCAATTTTAATTCTCGTTGTTTGCATGTAATTCACCTCATTTTGATATATGCAAAATTTATGCCATTCCTTAAAACATTGAAATGGCATAAATATATAATAATATATGGAACAAATTTATTCCATAATATTTTACTGAACTTCTATTAATGACAGCCTCCGGTTTAAACTCATTACATCGGAACAAATTCGAACCATTTTACTTATGACTTCTATATATCGTTTTTTATCTCCGCCTCCTATTTATTTTTTCTTTAAGCAGCAATGACTTTACCTCAATCTTATGATAATATTATAGTGATTGTAAAGCCCTATTTTCTCGGAGGTGTCATGGTTTTGAGCGGCAGCAACATGCTTGAAAAAGAATATCGCATTCATTATTACGAAGCAGATGTCAAGGGAAGGATTTTAATTACTAGCTTGATCAGATATTTCGATGATATTGCAACACAGCAAAGCCGAGAACTGGGAGTCGGCATAAGTTATCTTAAAGAGCATAATGTAGCCTGGATGCTATATCGATGGGATATTAAAATAAATAAATATCCAAGATACGGAGAAACTATTAAGGTCAGAACCGCCCCTTACTCTTTTAGAAAATTTTACGCCTACCGCTGGTTTGATGTCCTAAATAAGGATGGGGAAAGGCTGGTAACGGCTAATTCTGTCTGGCTTTTTGTAGATAAAGACAAAAGGCGCCCTCTTAAAATTCCTGATGTGATGTATAAAGCTTATCAGGTAACTTCTGATGAGCCTCTGGAAATCAGGGAAATAACGGAGCTTTCCTCCTGTGATATAGAAAAAAAGTTTCAGGTAAGATACAGTGACATAGACACCAATAGCCATGTAAATAATGTAGTATATGTCACATGGGCATTAGAGGCTTTGCCTTATGATATAATTTCAAACTATGAACTTAGAAATTTAAAGGTTACATATAAGCAGGAAACAACCTATGGCATGATTATAAGATCTCAATGTCAGGTTATCAAAAATGATGACCACGTTACTACAAGGCACAACATATTAAGCGAAGAAGGAAAACAGCTTTGCCTTTTAGAAGGCAGATGGATTAAAAATAGCTAGAAAGGAATATATGGAATGGATTTTACACCAATTAGAGTACAAAAAGTATATGAAGATATTATAGAACAATTTAAAAATATGATATACAGCGGACAACTTAAAAAAGGAGACAAGCTCCCGCCGGAAAGAGAGCTCTGTCAGATATTAGGCGTCAGCAGGGCGTCTATGCGTGAGGCTTTAAGGGCAATGGAAGTAATGGGCATAGTTGACAGCAGGCCCGGTGAAGGCACATACATTGTAGATGAGATTACCTCCTCAATATTCAAGCCTCTCTCACTTATTATAGCCTTAGAAAAAAATCAGGACGACTTTATTGAATTAAGAAAGATATTAGAAAGCGCCTGCGCGAAAAAAGCAGCAGAAATGCGTACAGATGAAGACCTTGAAAAAATGCAGTCGCAAATAAAGATTATGATGGAAAGCGATAATGAAAGCGAGCGAGCCGAAGCAGATAAAAAGCTGCACCGGATTATAAGCGAAGCCACCGGTAACAAACTACTTATAGATATGGTAGAGGTAATAGCCGATGGCATAGAGGCATATATAAAAGATGCGAGAAAAAAACTTATGCAGGATCCCGGCAATGTAGACGCACTGCTTCAGCAGCACATTGCCATATATAACCACATAAAAAACAAGGACGGACAAGCTGCCGCCAAAGAAATGGAAATACACATAGATTTTGTGGAAGAAAAGTTAAAGAGCTTGTGAAATATTTGTCAAAATATTTTTTATTTTCCTCTTGCGGTCTGACCAGTATAATAGTATAATATAATTAAGCTAAATAGTAAGAAATATTTATATAGGCTAAAATATTTTGACAGGAGGTTTTAAAAAATGTGGGAGCCTGTGACGTCTCCTTTTGCAAGCCTTTTTATTTCAAGCCTAGTAGCTTTTCTTCCCCTTTTATTTTTACTGTTGGGCCTTGGCTGGTTAAAACTCCCTTCTTACAAGGTGTGTTTTACTTCACTTGTCCTAACTGCAATCATCGCACTTACCGCATGGAAAATGCCGGGTGTCTTTGTGCTGCAGTCTGTAGTCGAAGGAATTCTTACCGGTTTTTGGCCAATACTCTGGGTTATCATCGCAGCTATGTATACATACAATGTTACTGTGGCAACTGGCGGTATGGACACTATTAAATCAACCCTGGCTAAAATATCTCCCGACAGAAGAATCCAAGCACTGATACTTGCTTTCTCCTTTGGAGGTTTTCTCGAAGCTGCCGCAGGTTTCGGCACGGCAGTTGCAATACCTGCAAGTCTTTTGGCGGGTATAGGCTTTAATCCGATTTTTGCAGCAATAATTTGCCTTGTTGCAAACACAGTGCCGGTAGCTTTCGGTGGTGTAGGCATACCAGTTATAACTCTTGCCCAGGTAGCAGAACTGGACCTTTTAGCTGTTACGGCAAGCATTGCATACCAACTTATTATTTTCATTATCATCCTTCCCTTCGCGCTTGTCCTCTTGCTTACAAAATCTTTCAAAAGTTTAAAGGATGTGTTGGGCGCATGCTTAGTAAGCGGCGTACTTTTTGCCCTTTTCCAAACCATCACTGCAGTATATATCGGACCTGAAGTAGCAGCCATCATTGGCTCACTTGCATCCTTGGTAGGTACAATTATATATGTCAGAATATTTCCACTTAAAAATATATGGCTTTTCCCCGGTGAAAGCCAGGCAACAAATAAAGCAAATATCGCAATTAACTCAGATAAAGAAATAGGCCTTGCCGCTGCATGGATGCCTTATATTATCCTTTTTATACTGATTATGAGCATAAACCTTGTGCCATCACTAAAATTTTTAGGAAAGGCACCCTTCGCATCCAGCGTGCAGCTTTACTTTGGACCCGGCGGCAAACCCGCTACTTTCCAGTGGCTTACAACACCGGGCACTCTGATGTTAATATCAGCTATCATAGGGGGTTTGGTACAAAAAGCAAGCCTTGAGCAGCTATTTTCCATATTCCTGCGCACGATTAAACAGCTTTTGCCTACTATCGGCACAGTACTTTCGATAGTATCCATGGCTAAAATAATGGGATACAGCGGTATGATTTCCAGTGTAGCAATAGCCCTGGCAAACGCCGCAGGACCCATATATCCCTTCGTTGCGCCAATGATAGGAGCACTTGGTACATTTGTAACCGGAAGCGATACCTCATCTAATATACTCTTTGGAGCGCTGCAAAAACAGGTTGCGCTGCAGATAGGCAAAGACCCTGTTTGGATTGCGGCAGCTAATGCTACCGGAGCTTCAGCCGGTAAGATGATATCCCCTCAGAGCATAGCCATAGCAGCTTCAGCTACGGGTCTTGAAAAGCATGAAGGGCAGATACTCAATTCTACTCTTTTGTACTGCCTGATATATGCACTTTTACTGGGTGCAGAAGTTTTCATAATCAGCTTATAGGAAAAGAAAGTTTAAATAAATAATTAAATTTGGGAGGAGAAACCTTATGAGAATAATCATACCAATCAAGCAGGTTCCTGAAACCAGCAATGTTAAAATGGATCCCGAAACCGGCACAATGGTTCGGGAGGGTGTGGAAAGCATAATAAATCCTTTAGACCTTTATTCAATAGAAACAGGTATAAGGCTAAAGGAAAAATACGGCGGCGAGATTATTGTAGTTTCCATGGGACCTAAAAAAGCAGAGGAAGCTTTGAAAGAAGCTATTGCAATGGGCTGTGACGATGGAGTGCTGCTTACAGACAGATTTTTTGCAGGCTCAGATACCTTTGCAACCTCTTACACGATTTCTAAGGCAATAGAAAAATTAAAACCTTTTGATTTGATTTTATGCGGCGAAAGAGCAACAGACGGCGACACCGCTCAAGTAGGGCCCGGTATTGCTTCTCTTTTAGGTCTGCCTCTTTCAACATTTACCAGCAAAGTAGAGGTAGAAGATGGCCATATAAAGGCCAACAGACTTATAGAAGGCGGTTATGAAGTCTTAAATCTGCCGATGCCTGCTTTGGTAACTGTAGTCAAAGAAATAGCAGATCCGCGGCTTCCTACACTTACAGGGAAACTTAAAGCTAAAAAGCTGGAAATAAAGCAGTGGACAGCAAAGGATATCGAAGCTGACCCGGAAAGCTTGGGGCTTAAAGGCTCTCCTACAAGGGTAGTCAAGACATTTAGTCCTAAGGTAACACGAGAGGGTAAGGTTATAGAAGTAAAAGACGAAAATAGCCTTAATCAGGCTTTAGATGAAATAATAGAACTTCTCAAAGAGAAGGCAGTAATATAAGGGAGGGAATAGATTTGAAGGAAATATGGATATATGCCGAGGCAAGAGGCGGACGGGTAAATGAAGTTGCCCATGAACTTCTCACAAGGGCTCTAGATTTAAAGGAAAAGTTGGATAACTCGATAGTATCGGCTGTCTTAATCGGCCATGATATACCTGATGAGGATAAACAGGAGCTGATTCAAAGAGGGGCGGATAAGCTGTACTGTGTAGATGACCCTAAGCTTAAAGATTTTTTAGTGGAACCTTATTCAAAAGTGCTCATCCAGCTTGTAAAAGAATACACACCTGAAATCATCATCGCGCCTGCTACCACTCAAGGACGCACACTTATGCCTTACACCGCTGTAAGGTTAAGAACAGGACTTACTGCTGATTGCACCGGCCTTGATATCGATGAAGAAGGCAATTTACTCCAGACAAGACCTGCCATAGGCGGCAATATTATGGCAACCATAAAGACAGCTACACGGCCTCAAATGTCGACAGTAAGACCTCACTCTACCAGACCTGCGCCTATTATGGATGGGCAAAGGCAGGGCGAGATAATAAATATAAAGATTCAGCTTACTCAAGAGGACCTTCCAACAGCAAGACTGGACTTTATAAAAGATGAGACGCAAGGCGGCACTATACAAGATGCTGATGTTATCGTATCCGGAGGCAGGGGCGTAGGCAAAGCAGATAACTTTAAGATAGTCTACAAGCTGGCAGAGCTTTTGGGCGGTGCGGTAGGAGGCTCTAGAGATGTGGTAGACAGAGGATGGATAGGGTATCCTCACCAAGTAGGTTTAAGCGGTAAGACAGTAAATCCAAAACTTTATATAGCTCTTGGTATATCCGGGGCGATACAGCATCTGGCAGGTATGCAGACATCCGACACAATAATAGCTGTCAACAAAGATCCTGATGCCCAGATATTTAGAGTATCTGATTTAGGCATTGTAGCAGATGTAACCGAATTAGTGCCTGCACTTATAGAAAGGCTGGAGGTGGCAAAAAGTGAAGTATAATAGCATAACTCCACAGATTGTAGATGAGCTAAAACAGATAGTGGGCGAAAGAAATGTCATATATGATGATATAGAAGCAATGGAAGCATACTCTCACGACGAAGTAGCGGAAAAACATTATGCACACATGCCTGATGTAGTGCTAAAACCAACTTCTGCTGAGCAGATTTCAAAGATAGTAAAGCTTGCTAACAAATATAAGATACCTGTAACGCCAAGAGGAGCAGGCAGCGGTCTTTCCGGCGGCGCTGTTCCCATCTGCGGAGGCATAGTTTTATCTGTAGAAAAGATGAACAAAATTTTGGAAATCGACACCCAAAACCTGATGGCTGTCGTCGAGCCGGGTGTTGTTACCAATGAAATAAACAATGTTGTAAAAGAATATGGTCTCTATTATGCAGGTTACCCCATGAGCGTAGAAACATGCTATGTGGGCGGAAACGTAGCTGAAAATGCCGGCGGCGGCAAAGCCATAAAGTATGGTGTTACCGCAAGATATATCATGGGACTGGAAATGGTAACTCCGGAAGGAGATATCATAACTTTAGGCGGCAAGAGAGTAAAAGATGTTACAGGCTACAACCTCCTGCATCTTATGGTTGGCTCAGAAGGCACTCTTGGCATATTTACCAAGATAATAGTAAAACTTCAGCCGATGCCTGTTGCCACAGCAGATCTTTTGGTGCTGTTTAACAGTGTCAAGGAAGCAATCGACATAGTCCCCATAATAATGACAAACGGCAAAATAATACCTACTTCCATAGAGTTTATGGATGAACTGTCATTTAAGACATCATGTGAATACTTAAACGAAAAGCTTCCCTATCAGAGCGCAAAAGCCATGCTCCTTATTGAGCTGGATGGTGATAACATGGATATAATCGAATCACAGTATGAAACCATTGGAGAGCTTTGCATGCAAAACGGAGCTATAGAAGTCTATGTAGCCGACAATGCTACAACCATTGAAAGAGTGTGGAGGATAAGGCGAAACGTTGCCGAGGCATGGAAACTGGTGAGCCCCCACCAAAGCCTTGAAGACATTGTTGTTCCAATATCTGAAATACCCACATTCATGGATAGACTGGCAGAGCTTCAAACAAAATATAATGTATCAATCCCATGCTACGGTCACGCAGGTGATGGAAACCTGCACGTAACACCGGTCAAAGACCCGGAATGGTCACTTGACAAATGGTATGACACCTTAAACAAATTGCTGCCGGAGATGTATAAGATCGTAGCAAATCTCGGAGGCACCATAAGCGGTGAACACGGCATAGGCCACAAGAGGAAACCATACATGCCTCTTGTGCTAAAGGATACAGAAATTGAATTGATGAAGCGCATAAAGAAAGCCTTCGATCCTAACATGATACTAAATCCGGGCAAGTTATTCGATATAGATTAGGAACTTTGATACAGCAAAGGCAGGAGATTTTATTCTCCTGCCTACATTATTTAATCAAGATTAAATTTAACTATCAGGGTTGGATCCAAAACTCTAAAGGTGAAGGATTCCTTTATGAAGAATTTGATTTTATCAGCAGTATGGCATTTATATCCTATTGCAAAATCTTGACCAATCGTAAATTCCAAATCATCATGGTCATGAGGCAGTAAGTATGCTCCATCAATAACGTGATTGAATACTATCTTTCCGCCGATCAGATCCTCTATTTTTTCATCAAGAGGATACTCTCCATCAGCCGCCATGATTCTTGTGTACACCTTATCGCTTACCACAAGATCATAAGGGCCTTCCTGGTATGATTTCCTAAGGGTTATGAGACCTTTTGATATTGCCTCCATTATTGCTGTCTGGTCTTTTCCAAAGGGTATCGCATCGTGCTTTACGGAATTCTTTATGCCAACAATAGAGGCTTTCTCCAAGCCGTTAAATACAGCATTTTCCTCAAACAGTGCAATATTTTTAGCAGCTTCCTCCAGAGGTTCAAAATCGATGTCTCGCGCTCCTCGGTCAATATTGTTTAATTCACATCTGTCCATTTCGAATTCAACTTTTACTTCTGTTAAAGGCTGTACTTTGTAAACCCCACAGCAAAGCGCTCCAGCCTCTTCAACATCTGTTAATCTTCCTTCTGATATTGCATTAAAGCTTAATCCGTAAGGACCATTTACTTTTACAACTTTTCTTGCCGAAAGATAGGATTTTAAAACCTTTTCTGCTCTTTCATCTATTTCTTCCCACGCTTTTGCGCTTATAGGAGCTTGCTCTCTGTTAAACATAATGCACACCCTCCCCTTATTTTAAATTTCCAATATTTAATCCGGGTTTTGCTTCTCCGTCATCGGCCGCTTGGCCTTCCAGTTCTGTAATGGGAGCTGTTGTAAACAGATAGTCTTTAAGCTCGCCATCCCATTTGTCCATGTTTCTTCTAAGCCATTCGATTAGCATAGTTGCATGTTCGATTTCCTCATCCCGATTATGTGCCATTATAGCCTTTAGCTCTGCGTCATCCGATGCATCGACTCTTTGGTTGTACCAATCTATTGCTTCAATTTCTTCTTTTAAACTGGTTAGTGCTCTGGAAATATTAAGGGTATGATTGTCTAACTTGTCAACAGGTTCAGTGTACGCCATTACACATACCTCCCTAAGTAATTTTTATAAGCACTTTTACGGTATATGTTGCGGCAAATTGTGTGCATATACAGGTGCTTTTCCTGCCACATCAACACCTTCATTATATCATTTGAAAAATACAAGGTCAATCCTGAACACAAGGGGTCAGTCCCTCTGTGCTGTTTTCTAGGTTTTTTGCAGGAAAAATTCATTCGGGCGTAGCACAAGGGGAGGCCACATAACAAGGGAACACAAGGGGTCAGTCCCTTTGTGCTAATTGCTGGTAAGAAGAACACAAGGGGTCAGTCCCTTTGTGCTGTTTTCTAGGTTTTTTGGAGGAACACAATGGGTCAGTCCCTCTGTGCTGTTTTCTAGGTTTTTTGCAGGAAAAATTCATTCGGGCGTAGCACAAGGGGTCAGTCCCTCTGTGCTGTGGAAACTCATAGAAAGGTGAGGTCTTTATGGAGAAAATTCTCTTGTAATGGATAAATTCCTGCTTGTAGAAGAAAAAATATTTAAGCTCTTAGAGCGGGCTATACCTGCCCTAAAGTTTCTATGCATTGACAATATTTTATAATATTTGTTATAATAAAGAAAAACATATTCTGAATATACCGCTTAATCCTTTTATAAAGGAACGGGGGAACCAATTTCTTGGGGTGTATCTTCTTATACGAAGTAGGGTTACTCTTGGACCTGAACCCGTCAGCTAACCTCGTAAGCGTGCCAAGAGGAGGTTGATAGTTGTTGAGCTTGTTGATAAAACAAAGCTATGGATCTCCATGGCTTTGTTTTTATTTTATCAGTTGCTTAAATTTCTGCAAAAAAGAAGGGAGGGCTTTTTTTGATAAGCTTTAAAAATGTCACTAAGAAATTTGGAGAGCAAATCGCTGTAGACAATTTGACAATAGATCTGCCTTCCAGCGAAATCACTGTATTGATTGGTCCCAGCGGTTGCGGGAAGACCACGACTTTAAGGATGATTAACCGTTTGATAGAACCGACCGAGGGTGTAATTTACATTAACGGAACTGACATAAGCAAAGTAGATCCGGTAGAGCTAAGGCGAAATATCGGTTATGTCATACAGCAAATTGCGCTTTTCCCCCATATGACCATTGCTCAAAACGTCGGTCTTGTGCCATATCTAAAAAATTGGCCTGAGGCCAAGCGCAAGGAGCGAATAGAAGAACTGCTCGAAATGGTGGGGATGCCCCCGTCTAAATTCTACAACCGCTATCCTGATGAGCTAAGCGGCGGTCAGCAGCAACGAATAGGCGTAGCCAGAGCCCTTGCGGCAGATCCGGATATAATCTTGATGGATGAGCCCTTCGGAGCGCTCGATCCTATTACCAGAGCAACCCTCCAAGACGAACTTTTGGACATGCAGGATAAGCTTGGAAAAACCATTGTTTTTGTTACCCATGATATGGATGAGGCGTTAAAGCTTGCAAATAAAATAGCTATTATGAAGGACGGAAAGGTACTCCAATATGATACTCCCGAGCAATTATTGAAAAATCCTGCTCATGGTTTTGTAGAGGAGTTCATTGGGAGAGATCGATTGCTCAAAAGGCCTGAATTAATCAAAGTTAAAGATATTATGATAACAGAACCTGTAACAATTCTTCCGGAAAGAACTTTAACTCAAGCATTGGAAAAAATGCGAAGAGAAAAAGTTGATAGCCTTATGGTCGTAGACCGATCTGAAAAGTTTATAGGGCTTGTTACCGCAAACGATGTGCTTCAAAGCTTCGACAAAGTAGAAAAAATATCCGAAATAGTAAAGACAGAGGTTTATTATGTAAATGAAGATGCTAACGTAAGCCAGGTGCTTTCAATAATGGCACAAAAACAAGTGGGTTATGTGCCAGTCGTCAGCAGCGACAATAGGCTTGTAGGGCTTGTCACCCGATCCAGTTTAGTCAATGTTTTGGGGGCAACAGCTAATCGAGGGAAAGGAGAGGACAAAAAATGAAGCTAATTACATTTTTCATAAATAATTACGATCGTATATTTGAATTGCTGCTTCAACACCTTACACTTACCGGAACCGCGATACTTGCTGCCATAGCAATTGGTGTCCCTATCGGCATAGCAATAACCCGCTATAAATACCTGGCAAGCCCAATACTTGCCATCTCTAGTATATTTCAAACAATTCCCAGTATAGCCTTTTTTGGCCTCCTGATACCTTTTCTTGGCATTGGCAGAAAAACTGCGATATTGGTCTTGTTTCTGTATGCCCTGCTTCCCATAGTAAAAAACACCTATACGGGTATAAAGGAAGTCTCGCCCTTTATGATCGAAGCAGGACGAGGCATGGGAATGACGGACTTTCAAATACTGCGAATGGTAGAATTGCCCCAATCTTTGCCTGTAATCATGGCGGGTATAAGGGTTGCAACTGTAATAAACATCGGCACAACTACTATAGCAGCATACATCGGCGCAGGAGGACTTGGAGAATTAATTTTTACCGGAATCCAGATATATCGAAATGATATGATACTGGCTGGAGCTATTCCTGCTGCAATTCTCGCGATTTTGGCGGATCAGTTGCTTGGATATGTTGAATATAGGCTAACGCCGAGAAGTATCCGTAAGGCAAAAAAATCATCATAGGGAGGTATATTAAATGAAGAGAAAATGGTTGTCTGCTATGGGATTGTTAATTATTGGCGTATTTTTGGCAACAAGCTTAATCGGCTGTGGCGGTCCAAAAGAACCTGATATAAAAATCGGAGGCAAAAACTTCTCTGAGCAATTTATAATGGCAGAAATGTTCAGGATCCTTATCGAAGAAAATACCGATCTTACCACCAGTGTTAAGACTAATTTAGCAGCAACTGTTATTTTCGATGCGATAAAATCCGGTGATATAGATTTATACTTGGAATACACCGGAACTGCATTGACTAACCTTGGTATAGATCCTATAAGCGATCCCGACGAAGTTTATAGAATCGTCAAAGAAGAATTTGACAAACAGTTTAACATAAAATGGATGAAGCCTTATGGCTTCAATAATACCTATGCAATGGTAGTTACAAAAGAAACCGCTGAAAAATATAATTTAAAAACAATATCCGACCTTGCTAAGGTGGCAGACAAACTGACCCTCGGGTGCACTTACGTCTTTACCGAAAGAGACGATGGCTATCCCGGGCTTAGCAAACACTATGGATTCAAATTTGGCGATGTTCGGGGGATGGATCCTTCACTGATGTACCAAGCCCTGGTTCAAGGCAGTGTTGATGTAATTAGCGGATTTGCAACCGATGGCAGAATAGCTGCTTTCGGCTTGGTGACCCTTGAAGACGATAAAAAGTTTTTCCCTCCTTATGACGCAACAGCTATAGTAAGAGGGGAAGTGTTAGAAAAACACCCTGAACTAGAAGATTTACTAAATAAGCTTGCCGGGCGCATCGACGATAAGAAAATGGCTGAACTTAATGCTGCAGTAGACCTGGATAAACAAGAGCCTGCTGATGTTGCAAGAAAGTTTCTTGAAGAAGAAGGTCTTATAGGCAAAAAATAGCGAGAATATATATTAATTAAAATAACGGGCATTAGTTAAACGCCGTCTGATAATTAGCACGGCGTTTTTACATAACCATATGTTCAGACCGTATATACGGTTCCTGACAAATCTTGGCAACTTTTATCGATAATAATTAAAATGTCGGAGAGCAGATAAAGAACTTGCTGCCGGAGCAAGTTTAGAAGTATCAGTCTCTGTTATTTTAAGAAGGTCTTAAGATGGGAAAGTTCCCGTATTTGTGTTAAAATAGCCTTGCAAAGCGCTCTTTTTCTTTTATTCACAACAAGATGAACAAGAGGTGAAATATTATGGAAAAACTCATAATGCTGAGTCCCGGCAGAACCACTTCGATTAATTTATCTGTGCAGCTTGAGGAAGTTTTTGGCAAATATATTAAAATAGAGCCATATTGTCTAGAAGACGATTTAGATTTTAATATTACAAACTCACTTGTTGTGCTGTCCTCTCCTCGCATTATAAAGGGTAAAATTAAATCATTAGTAGATCGTGGATTAAATTATATTATAGCTCAGCGAGTAATAAATCATAGATATATTTCAGAATTATTAGACCTTCCTAAGGCAACTGAGGTTCTGCTTGTAAACGACAGAGCCGAGACAACATATCAGACCATAGAACAGCTAGAGGCGCTAGGGATAAATTATATAAAATATCACCCTTATTATCCCGGTATAGATTCATATCCAAGGCTTAATATTGCCGTAACGGTTGGAGAGCCAAATCTTGTCCCATATGCAGTCAAGAAGGTAATTAATATAGGCACAAGACAAATAGATATCATAACATTAGCAGATATAGCAAGAAGGCTCGGATTAATTGACAAACTAGCAGATAAGCTGTCTTCTCAATATGTAAATGAAATAATAGAACTGCTAAATCAAATAAACGATTACGCAAAAGGTCTAAAAATAGTTAGTAGCAGGCTTGATACTATTGCCAATTGTCTATCAAAGGCAATTCTATACATTAAAAACGATGGCACTATCTTAGTCAGTAATCAGGAATTGCATAATATTTTGGGATATAGCAGGGAGAATATCATTGGAAAAAATATTAATGACATATTGCCCCAAATAACTGTGCGAAACCATAATAAGTCAGAAATTGTCACAATCCATAATAATACACTATTTGTTACTGCCAAAGTCATAGAAGGCCAAAACAGCGAAGATGGAATCATTTATATTTTTGAAAAAAGCGAAGAAATTGAAAAAAACGAGCACAAAATTCGCCGAATGACAACAAGGAAGGCTGTCAAGAGTTATTACACCTTTGATGATATCATTTATGAAAGTAAAGAGATGGAAAAACTCGTTGAGAAAGCTAGGACTTTTGCGGCTACAGATTCCACAATTTTGATAGAGGGGGAAAGCGGCACAGGAAAAGAATTATTCGCCCAGGCAATTCATTCTGCCTCGAGGCGAGCAAATGGACCTTTTGTACCTGTTAATTTTTCATCTATACCTATAAATCTAATTGAATCTGAGCTTTTCGGCTATGAAGAAGGCTCTTTTACAGGTGCTATAAGAGGTGGAAAGCGGGGGCTTTTTGAAGAGGCGCATGGAGGAACAATTTTCTTAGATGAAATCGGAGATGCTTCATTAGAATCTCAATGCACATTACTGAGAGTAATTCAAGAAAGGCAAGTAAGAAGGGTTGGAAGCATCAAAGAAATCCCTGTAGATGTAAGGATTATAGTTGCAACAAATAAAAATTTGGTAGAAGAAGTTAATAAGGGCAATTTTAGATCAGATTTATACTACAGATTAAATATCTTGCCTCTTAGGACATTGAGCCTGAGAGAAAGAAAGTCGGATATTTTTGTTTTAGCAAACCATTTTATAAAAAACTATAGCAATGGTCAAATTATCAATATCGAACAAATTTTAGATAATGAAGCTATTAAGGCACTATACGAATATGATTGGCCGGGAAACATACGGCAATTAGAAAATGCTATGGAGTATTTAGCTGTTATTTGGCAAAATGGTAAAAAATTAAGCAAGAATGATCTTCCTGAATACATCATATCAGGCAGCAATGTCTCTAAAAACACCCTCCTTTTAGACATATTGGGCAAGGATATGCTGTGGCTTTTAAGTAAATTAAAGAACTCAGACGGCTTGGGAAGGCGCTACTTAGCAGAGTTTGCCAAAAATGAAAATATTCCTCTTACGGAAGGACAGATAAGAAATTTGATTAATAAGGCGGAATCTCTGGGGTTTGTAAAATCTTACACAGGAAGGCAAGGTACTATACTGACCGAAAAAGGATATGCTGTTATATCATTAATTAAAATCTAATACCTGCCCAAATCTATTTTCTTTTTAATTAAAACTAAATGGGTCAAATTAATTAAGAAACGGGAAAAAATATCTCCCGTTTCTTAATTTTAATTACAAGATATACGCAATACTTAGTGCTTTGATATTTGGCATGTAATTTGCATTATATTTTTAATATATTTAGCAAAATGTAGGGGAGGGTAATTATGAAAAAACTCAGTTTACCTGTAAAGATCTTTATCGGATTGGTATTAGGTATAGTAGTAGGTCTTATTTTTCAATCATCGCCAGAAGTTGCAATAACTTACATCAAGCCGTTAGGAGTTTTGTTTTTAAATCTTATTAAAATGGTCATAGTTCCTCTAGTATTATCTTCATTAGTAGTAGGTAGCGCGAGCACCGGCGATGTTGGAAAGCTAGGCAGAATAGGTATCAAAACCCTGGCTTATTTTTTAATTACTACTGCTTTAGCTGTTACTTTAGGGCTATTTTTTGCTAATATTTTACAGCCGGGTCTTGGTTTAAGTATTCCTTTAGATGCCACAACCGAAGCTGGGGAAATTCCTTCTATGTTAGATACCTTATTAAATATTGTTCCAACAAATCCTATTCAAGCTATGGCTGAGGCTAATATGCTCCAAATTATTATTTTTGCTCTATTTTTGGGAATTTCAATTACGCTAGTAGGCGATAAAGCTAAACCATTCTTTGATTTTTTTGATAGTATGGCAGAAGTATGTTACAAGATAGTTGCTATAATAATGGAATTTGGACCTATAGGAGTTTTTGGTTTAATTGCTCCTGTTGTAGCAGAGCACGGAGCATCGGCGTTGCTTCCCCTCTTGAAGGTGATTATTGCAGTTTATCTCAGCTGTATCGTCCATGCTGTTGTAGTTTACTCCGGCGCAGTTTATCTCTTTACAAAGATGAACCCTATCATGTTTTTTAAAGGCGCAGCTCCTGCTATGATGCTCGCATTTACTACAAGCTCTAGTTCAGGTACACTGCCTATTACTATGAAATGCACAGAGGAAAATTTAGGTGTTCCAAAATCCATTAGCAGTTTTGTGCTGCCTTTAGGAGCAACGATCAATATGGATGGCACAGCTTTATATCAAGGAGTCTGCGCACTATTTGTAGCTCAAGTCTATGGTTTAGACCTTAATCTTGCACAACAGATGACTGTAGTATTAACAGCAACTTTAGCTTCTATAGGCACTGCTGGGGTTCCCGGCGGAGGACTTATCATGCTTACAATGGTTCTTCAATCAGTTGGCCTTCCCTTAGAGGGCGTTGCTCTCATTGGCGGAATTGACAGGATATTAGATATGGCAAGAACTTGTGTTAATACAACTGGCAATATGGCTTGTGCTGTGGTGATAGCATCTACTGAAGGAGAGCTGCAAGAATCTGTTAAAGAACAAGAATCAGTCTTGGCTTAAAATTTAAATATCGAAAAGTTGCCTATTCATTCAACATAAACTTTACTATTCGAGGTGGTAGCTATGATACTTGGAATATTGGGCGGCATGGGTCCTGCAGCCACTAGTAATTTTTTTAAAAAAATAATTAGTTGCACTGATGCAAAAAGCGATCAGGAACATCTGCATGTAATTATTGACAATAATGTAGAAATACCTGACCGAACAAGTTATATCTGCGGTTCCGGAGAAGATCCCAGGGTCGAGATGATTCGTTCAGTTATAAAATTAGAAGCAATGGGAGCCGATTATATAGCAATTCCTTGCAATACTGCCCATTATTTTTACGATGATTTAACTAAATATACAAAAGTAAAAATACTTAACATGATACATGAAACAGCAATCTTTTTAAAAGATACGAAACCAGATTGTAAGGATTATTTACTTTTAGCAACTAAAGGCACATATTTCTCGGGAATTTATAAGAAAACATTTGATGCAGTAGGTTTAAGAATAATCGAACCAGACAACAATGATAAAGAGCGTATCATGGATTGGATTTATAAGGTAAAATCTTCAAACTTTGATATATCTTTAAATGAATTTACCTTTGTTATTAATAAATATTGTGGAGGCAAAACTGTCTTGCCAATTTTAGGATGCACTGAATTGCCTTTGCTGGCACAGAAAATAGGATTTTCCGAGGAGTATATAGATCCTCTTTCGATACTCGCCAAGCGTTGTGTTGATGTTGCTGAAGCGGAAAAAAAGAGCAGTGTAGGTGTAAATACTTGCTGTTTTATGTAAATTACTGTAAAAATCAACATGGAAGGTGATTAAAAAATGGAACAGTATCGCATAGAGCATGATTTGTTAGGTGAAAAAAAGGTGCCAATTGATGCCTACTATGGCATACAAACTCAACGTGCATTGGAAAATTTCCCTATTACAGGCTACAGGCCTCATAAAGAACTAATACTTGCTATGGTTATGGTTAAAAAGGCAGCTGCACTTGCCAACATGCAATTGGGGAAATTAGATAAAAAAAGAGCTGATGCAATTATCCGAGCTGCCGATGAAATCTTGTCAGGGCAATTCTTAGACCAATTTGTTGTAGATGTTATACAAGGCGGCGCCGGAACATCACTGAACATGAATGTCAATGAAGTAATTGCAAACAGAGCAATAGAGATTCTCGGAGGTAAAAAAGGTGACTACACGCTGATTTCACCAAACTCCCACGTAAATATGTCTCAATCTACTAATGATGTTTTCCCTACTGCTGTTCGAATTGCCATATTAAAATTAGTGAAAAGCCTTTTGGCAGAATTAGAACATTTGCATGAGGCACTTCTAAAAAAATCCGAGGAGTTTGATGATGTTATAAAAATGGGTCGTACCCATCTTCAAGATGCGGTTCCTATTCGTTTAGGGCAGGAATTTGGAGCATATGCCCGAGTGATTAACAGAGATTTGCACAGAATCAAAACAGCTTCCGAAGCTCTAAAAGAAGTGAATATTGGAGCAACTGCTGTAGGTACCGGTCTAAATGCTCAAATAGAATATATCGAATCCACGATAGAAAACCTGAGAAAGATTTCCGGCTTTCAAGTCTATAGTGCTGAAGATTTAGTAGATGCAACACAAAATGTAGATACACTTGCAGCTTTTTCAGGAAGTTTGAAGATTCTAGGATTAAATCTATCAAAGATAGCTAATGATTTAAGATTGATGGCATCGGGCCCAAGAGCCGGCCTTCATGAAATCAACCTCCCGCCGGTTCAACCCGGCTCATCGATTATGCCCGGTAAGGTAAATCCTGTAATGGCAGAAGTTGTAAACCAAGTAGCTTTTCAAGTCATGGGAAATGACCACACTGTTGCTCTTGTGGCACAAGCAGGCCAATTTGAACTAAATGTTATGGAGCCGGTAATGGTCTTTAATATAATACAATCTATAGAAATACTTACGAATGTTATAAAGGTATTTAGAGAAAAGTGCATAATGGGGATAACAGCAAATCGTGAAAGATGCCAAGATATGGTCAATAGAAGTGTAGGAATTATCACGGCATTAGTGCCTCATATAGGATATGAAGGTGCGTCAAAGCTTGCTAAAGAGGTTATAATAAGCGGCAAAAGTGTGCCTGAAATAATCCTCGAAAAGTCTATTTTGACACCGGAAGAAACGAAAGTCATATTGAGTCCTCAGAACATGACGCAACCTATCTATTCTCACAGATAAAAAACTCGCCCCAGGGCGAGTTTATAAGTATCAATCTTTAGAAAAAGCAGGTATTATTTCTTCTATATTGCTTAATTCTATTTCAAATCTATAACTATATCATCTAAGAATACCTCTTTTGGCAATGTCCCTTTCTGCTTTAAATAATCTAATACTTCTTTTTCATCACTTTTAAGAATTGAGGGGCCAATTATCCGATGTCCGTCTTCGCCTAATACTTCAAATTCTACCTTAGGAGTTATAATAAGCTTAGTAGCGTCTTTATCTATTTTCCTGCCACAAGGTTTTAGCCCGGTCTTTAATATGTTTTCTGCTGACTTAGGTGTTGTACCGTGATATAAAATTTGCGGAGCAAGGAATCTTGAAGCTGCTTTTAACGAAAAAGAAAGCCATTTTGTGGCTTTCTTTTTCACTGTCGGTTGGATTATAATAATAATGCCTTGTTTTAATAATTCGCAAGTTATTGCTTTAGCGACTATCTACGCCCCGTATCACCCCAAAACTGATACCGGTCAGCCGTTCAATTTGCCTGATGGATAAGCCTTTTTCCCTACACTGTTTTATGATTTTATTGCGCTTACCCTTTTCAAAAAGCGCTATTTCGCTTGGGCTCTGGACATCGCATATACTTTTAATAAAATCGGTAGCTTGCATATCATTTAATCTGACACCTTGATCATAGTCCAGACATCGGTCCTGATTTTCCGCTAAGTTAAATTCCTCAAATAATTTTATTGCCTTTACCCTATCGCTAGAAAAGAGGCTGAGCCCAAATTCAGTATCACAAAGTCTTGGCTCTTCAATATACTCATGATAGCTGCTCCATGGGTAATCAGCTATATTTTCCACTATTCCGGCATTGTACGGGTTTTGATGAATGTAGCGGAGCACTGTTAGAAAATAACTGTCCGTCTCCACCGCTTCACTTTTATATCGATCCTGGAACAAATGACCCCGGCGGCCATATTTCCGGTTATACCAATATACATAACTAGCTCCGATTCTTCTAAACACTATCCCCAGGTCTTCTTCTGCTTCCTTTATCAATAAATGAATATGATTACTCATAAGACAGTAGGCATAAATTATGTAGCCGCTTTTTTCCTTGGTGTGCTTCAGTGTCCGCAGAAACTTTTGATAATCTTCGTCATCCTCAAATATGATTTGGTGGTTAACGCCTCTTAACATCACGTGATAAATCCCGGTACTGCTTTTATCTCTCGCTGCTCTTGGCATATTCTCGCCCCTGATGTAAATTGTAAACTAAAACAGCATAAAAGGCAACACAAAATAGCACAAAAGAACCGTCCCTCTGTGTATGTGTACTTATTTGTTCAACTCTTCTTCTAGCAGTTTATTTAAAAGCTGAGGGTTGGCTTTTCCTTTTGTAAGTTTCATAGCTTGACCTACAAGATATCCCATTGCTTTCTTTTTGCCGGCTTTGTAATCTGCTATCGATTGCTCATTATCTTCCAGAACCTGCTTTACTACTTTTAAAAGGGCATCCTCATCGCTTATCTGCACTAAGCCTTGTTCTTCAATTATTGTGCCGGGCGCTTTGCCGGTTGCAAACATTTCATCAAATACTTTCTTTGCTATGGTAGTGCTTATAGTTCCTTCATCGATGTATTCTAAGAGCTGTGCTAAATATGCAGGGGGAAACGGTATATCCGAAGGAGATAAGCTTTTTTCATTTAATACCCTTAGGACATCCCCCATCAGCCAATTACTTACGGCTTTTGCGTCTTTGTAAATTGCTGCACATTCTTCGAAGTAATTCGCTAAATCCTTTGAAGATGTTAGAACCATTGCATCATATTCAGGCAGGCCATATTGGGCTATAAAGCGGCGGTATTTTTCGTCAGGCAGCTCAGGAAGACTTTTTCTTATTTCTTCTACATATTCTCTGCTCAATACTATCGGAACAAGATCCGGTTCAGGAAAATATCTGTAATCATGGGCTTCTTCTTTGCTCCTCATCGGCACTGTTTCACCGTTTGCTTCATCCCAGCGGCGAGTTTCATGGACCGTAGCCGTCTCATGCACAATGGCATCATGATGGCGCTTTTCTTCATATTCCATAGCTTTTATAGCTGCTTTAAATGAATTAAGATTTTTCATCTCGGTAATTGCCGTGGCTCTTGATCCATCACTTGATACGGCATTTACATTTACATCGCAGCGTAAAGACCCTTCTTCCATTTTGCAGTCGGATACCTCTATATACTGAAGTATCGCTTTTAACTTATCAAGAAAAGCCCCTGCCTCCGCCGCCGAATTCATATCAGGCTCGGTTACTATTTCTATCAGCGGAACCCCTGATCTGTTGTAGTCTACCAGTGAGCTATCGCCCCACCCTTCATGCAGCAGCTTTCCTGCATCTTCTTCTATGTGAACCCGCCGGATATTTATCCGTTTAGGACCGCTGTCGGTTTCTATATCTATATACCCACCGACACACAAAGGCAAATCATATTGAGATATTTGATACGCCTTGGGAAGGTCCGGATAATAGTAATTTTTTCTGTCCATTTTGCTAAATTCCGAAATAGTGCAGTTTAATGCTAATCCGGCTCTTACAGCATATTCTATAGCCTTTTTATTGGGTACCGGCAGCACGCCCGGCATTCCTGTGCATATAGGACAGCATTGGGTATTAGGCTCTGCTCCAAATTGGGTGCTGCAGCTGCAAAACATCTTGCTTTTTGTAGCCAGTTCGGCATGGACTTCTAAACCTATAAGAGTCTTTATATCCATTTCCTTTTATCACCTTTCGTCAGGTTTCTTATTGTGAAATTTTGTATTCTTTTCAAAGGTATAAGCAACACGCAGTATAGTCTCTTCGTCAAATGCCTTTCCTATAATTTGCAGCCCTATCGGTAAGCCGCGGCTGTCGAATCCGCAGGGCATTGACAAGGCCGGCAGGCCTGCTATATTAACAGGTACTGTGCAAACATCTGATAAGTACATCTCCATGGGGTTATCTATGCGTTCTCCGATTTTAAATGCCGTCGTAGGAGATGTAGGAACTATTAACACATCATATTTTTCAAAGGCCTTCTTGAAATCTTCTGTTATAAGTGTGCGCACTTTGAGTGCTTTCAGATAATAGGCATCGTAATACCCGGAGCTTAGTGCATAAGTCCCTAACATTATCCGGCGCTTAACCTCACTGCCGAATCCTTCGCTGCGTGTCTTTTTATACATATCTATCATATCTTCATAGTTTGCCGCTCTGTAGCCGTATTTTACCCCATCATATCGTCCAAGATTAGAGCTTGCCTCAGCCGAAGCTATTAGATAGTAAGCCGACAGGGCATAATCCGTATATTTGAGCGAAGTTTCTTCATAATCTGCTCCCAAGGTTTTAAGCAATTCAATTGCGTCTATTACAGCTTTCTTCACTTCTTCATTTATGCCTTGGCCAAAGTATTCCCTCGGGACACCTATTTTGAGACCTTTTACGTCGTCTATTAAAGCAGACTTATAATCCGGACATTCCCTTACAGCAGATGTGGAGTCGTTTGCATCGTGACCTGCTATGGCATTTAGTACCATGGCGCAGTCTGTCACATCTTTTGTAAAAGGTCCTATCTGATCCAAAGAGGATGCAAAAGCTATAAGGCCATAACGGGATATTGCTCCATAAGTAGGTTTCATGCCTACAACTCCGCACAGAGAGGCAGGCTGTCTGATGGAACCTCCCGTATCAGAACCTAACGTAAAAAATGCCTCATCCGCTGCAACAGCTGCAGCCGACCCGCCGCTAGAACCTCCCGGCACTCTGGAAATATCCCAAGGGTTTTTTGTTTTTTTAAACGCAGAGGTTTCCGTGGAGGATCCCATGGCAAATTCGTCCATGTTCAGTTTACCAAGAATTATATCATGTCTATCTTTGAGCTTTTTAACTACAGTAGCGTCATAAGGCGGAACAAAATTTGCCAACATTCGGGATGCGCACGTAGTCGTCATGCCTTTTGTACACATATTGTCTTTTATCCCTATCGGCAGACCGCCTAAGGGTTCAAGTTCTTTTCCTGATGCAATTAATCTATCCACCTTGTCAGCTTGTTTGAGGGCTTGCTCAGTATCAAGGTAAAGATATGCATCAATGTCTTTTTCCACATCTTCGATACGTTTTATGACCGATTGGGTAAGCTCACGGCAGCTTATTTCACGTTTTTTTAGCATATCATAAGCCTGGCAAGCAGTAAGTCTATATAATTCCACCTAATTACACCCCTTATTCCACAATTTTAGGCACTTTAAAGCAGCCGCTTTCCACTTCCGGTGCGTTGCTGAGCAATACACCTCTATCAAGGGAGGGTTTGACTTCGTCTTCTCGAAAAACATTAGTCATGGGTAAAACATGTGCTGTAGGTTTTACGTTATCTGTATCTAGTTCTTTTAAGCGTTCGGCATGTTCTAGTATTTGGCTTAAATGATTTGCGTATATTTCTTTTTCTTCTTGCGAAAGTATTAGTCTTGATAATGAAGCTATATAATCTACTTCTTCCGGTTTAACTTTCATTTGCAACACCTCACTGGCATTTTATCACTATTTAGCTTCTGATTCAACAAAAGTGCCGCTTCCTAAATATGTTAAAACTCGCTTATATATCTTTCTATCTCCCACAAAGATACCTTTGTCTTGTATTCGTCCCACTCTAATTTTTTAGCTTCTACATATTTAGTATAAATATGTTCACCTAAGGCTTCGCGAATCAGAGGATCCTTTTCCATCTCGCAAATAGCATCTTCTAAATTCTGGGGCAGGCTTTCTATGGCATACTCTGCTCTTACATCCTGGTTCATGTCAAATATGTTTTTATCAACAGGTGGCGGTGGTTGAATTTTATTTCTTATTCCGTCAAGACCGGCCTTTAGCATTACCGCCAGTGCAAGATAAGGATTGGCTGTAGGATCCGGATTGCGCAGCTCAAGTCTTGTTGCAGATCCGCGCTTTGCCGGAACACGTATTAACGGGCTGCGATTTTTAGGAGACCAAGCTATATAAAGAGGGGCTTCGTAGCCTGTTACAAGTCTTTTGTAGGAATTTACTGTCGGATTTGTAATAGCCGTCATTCCTTTTGCATGTTTCATAAGGCCGCCCATATAATAATAAGCTTCTTGGCTCAAGCCTAGCACACCGCTGGGGTCATCAAATATATTTTTACCGTTTTTAGAGAGCGACTGGTTTGTATGCATCCCCGAGCCGCTTATACCGTATATAGGTTTGGGCATAAAGGTTGCATGTAAACCATGGCGTTTGGCAACTGTGCGGACCACCATTTTAAATGTCATTATCTTATCAGCCGTCATAAGGGCATCATCATATTTAAAATCAATTTCATGCTGCCCGGGAGCGCCTTCATGATGGGATGCCTCAATTTCAAAACCCATTTGCTGCAGCGTAAGGCACATATCCCGGCGTGCATCTTCACCTAAATCTACCGGAGCTAAATCAAAATAACCGGCTTTATCATGAGTGTTAAGTGTAGGCTTTCCTTCTGCATCCGTTAAAAACAAGAAAAATTCGCATTCGGGTCCCACCGACATTTCATAGCCCATTTGAGCAGCTTCTGCCAGCGCTTTCTTTAACACATTCCGAGGGCATCCGATAAACGGCGTGCCGTCAGGATTGTAAGTGTCGCATATGAGGCGAGCTTCCTTGCCGTTGTTCTGCCCCCATGGAAATATTACAAAACTTGATGGGTCAGGTCTTAAATACATATCTGATTCCTCAATGCGCACAAATCCCTCAATAGAAGACCCGTCAAACATGATTTCATTATTTAGAGCCTTTTCCAGTTCATTTACTGTTATAGCTACATTTTTCAGCACACCGAATATGTCGGTAAATTGCAGCCTTATAAACATGACATTTTCATCTTTGGCCATTCGCATTACATCTTCTTTTGAATACTTTGGCATAAATATGCGCTCTCCCATTTATTAAATTTTTAGGATGTAAATAAGAAAAAGGCGCCTTAACGCTTTTAATGTTAAGAACGCCATTCCCCCTTTGCAAAAAATTACAATTTATATTATCAAAAACAATTTACAAATGCAATAAAAATTTTTTATTAAATGTTTAAGGCCGGACTCTAAATAAAGTCCGGCCTTTTGTTGTCTTGTTATGCTGTTTGTGTTATTATTCTATTAAGCTCAGTTTTTACTGTGACCATGGCTAATCAGCTTTCTTCATAGCTGATTTCCATGGTTACTTTTTTCTCTAAAAGAAATCCGTAGACTATGGCAAAAGCAAAGATGCAGAGATTACCGATAACCGCGGCCTTAGAAATATTTCTTGCCAGCAGGAAGGTTTTCACTATATTTATTCCTACAGAAATTAAGGCAAAAAACCAAAGCATACCACTGCTTACATGAAACTTGGATTTTTTCCATATTTCAGGGATAACCTTAGGCAGTCTCACTATGGAAACAGAAAGAACTATTAAAAACCCCCGGTTTATAAATAGTACCATGTTTCCTACAAATCCAATATCCCATCCTGTCAAAATCGGCAGCATTCCAACTATATAGAAAAGCAAGAGCAGGTAAACCGGCGTCTTATATTTTGGATGAAGCCTGCCGAGGGTTTTAGGAAACCAGCCGTCAACACATGCCTGAAGCACTGGTTTTGTCATGCCGCCTATTTGAGAATTTAGGGTAGTTGTCAGTGCAAAAAGCGCTCCACATACTATAAAAAATACATATAGAGGCTTTGGAAGGATTTCAGCCGCTACTACTGTTAGCGGCTTATTTGCAACCTCCGGCACAGGAAGAACTCCGGCTGCAACAATTGACATCAAACCGTAAAGAAGGGCAACGCCCAATGTCGCTACTACTATCACAAATGGCATGTCTTTTACCGGATCTTTTGCTTCCGCTCCGTAGTTTAGTATGATACTTGCTCCACCTGTAGCAAAGGTCAAAAACGCAGCTGTGGAAAGGAGTCCAATTATGCCTGACGTCATATAATATGGTTCGCTAAAAAACCCCGGCTGCACTTTAGGTATTCCAAATGCTGTAAACACCGCAAGAGCGGTCGCCAGAACCACAACCATTATGTTTTGCAGCTTTGCAGCCTGCTGTATTCCAAAATAGTTCGTTATAAAAAATAGCGTCATTATGCCGCCGGCCACAAGTTTGTGAGGCACTCCCGGCACAAGAGACAGAAAATAATCAGCAAATGAAAGTGCATACATTGCTATTGATATATTGCTTACGATATATGTAATTATATACATACCGGCCCACTTAGGACTTGTCAAAAATGCTATCTGAGTATAATTTCCTCCTCTCATTCTCACTGTCCCGCCCAATATTATAACAGGAATTTCCTGTATAAGCACAAAAACTGCAGCAATCAGAAACGCCCAGAATACTGATTTACCCGTCATACCGATAGCAATTCCGGTCATCGACATAATGCCTGCTCCGATAATTTGACCTACAGCCATCGCCATAAGGTCCCATCTGCCTAGAACCCTGTTTAGATCCTTGGTGCTGACAGTCGTATCGTCCATTGCCTTCTCTCCTTATGCAAGTTTTATTTTAGTTGTATTCCTCATTTATTGCTTTGGCTATTCTCTCAAGCCCCTCTTTAAGCAATATTTTCGGGCATGCAAAGTTTAGCCTTATAAATCCGTCTCCTCCATTTCCAAACCATGTTCCACCGTCCAACGCTACCCTTCCCTTGCCATAAACAAGGCTTTCTAGTTTTTTGCCATCCTTTTCATATCCTCTAAAATCAAGCCAGCCCAGGTAAGTGCCTTGTGGGTCAATAAGTTTTGCTTTCGGAAGATGCTTTTTTAAGTATTCATGGATAAATTCAATATTCCCCTCAAGATAGGCCAAAAGTTGATTTAGCCAGTCTTCCCCCTCGTTATATGCAGCTTCAAGCGCCACAATACTAAAGGGGTTTTGACCGCCGATTGCATTTTTCTCCAAAATCCTTTGAAATCTTTCTCGAAGCAGGGGATTTGGTATAATGATATTGGAAGCCTGCATGCCGGCAAGGTTAAAGGTTTTGCTTGGTGCAGTGCATGTGATAGAGTTTAGGGCAAATTCTTCTTTTATAGATGCAAACATGGTGTGCTTATACCCTGAAAAAACTAAATCGTTGTGAATTTCATCAGCAATAACTAAAACATTATTTCTGCAGCATATGTCTCCTATTTTTTCCAGTTCTTCTTTTGTCCATACTCTTGATACGGGATTGTGGGGACTACATAATATAAATAGCGTGACCTTTGGGTCTTTCGCCTTGTTTTCAAAGTCTTCGAAATCCATTTCATAGTATTCGCCATTAAATTTAAGTGTGCTGTCTATTATGTGACAGCCGTTGTTTTTTATTGCGTCATGAAAAGGGTAATATACCGGATTTTGAATTATTATTTTGTCACCGGGTATGCAGAAAGCCTGAATTGCGTAGTTTATGGCAGGCACGACACCAGGGGTAAAATTAATCCACTCCTTTTCTATTTCCCATCCATGCCGCCTCTTTGTCCAGTTTATTATCGATTCATAATACGAATCAGTTCTGCTGCTATAACCATAAATCCCATGCTCAGCTCGCTTTACCACCGCATCGATAATAGGCTGAGCTGCCTTAAAGTCCATATCGGCTACCCAAAAAGGCAGAACATCCTCTGCGCCGAACATTTCTTTTAACGTATTCTTGTCCCATTTCGCCGAATTTGTTCCTGAGCGATCAATTATTTCATCAAAATCATACTTCAACAAAACCCTCTCCTTTGCATTTATTGTCTGGAATTTTTCTTCCGGCCTAGGCCGGTTTGTCCAATATCTCTGTTATACTCACCCCCAGTGCCTCAGCAATAATTTTTAGCTCATTGGCCTTCAGAAATCGCGTATTGTTTTCTATTTTGCTAATCTGAGATTGGTTAAATATCTTAGTCCTCCTTGCAAGCTCAGATTGAGAAAGATTATGCTGCTTTCTGATTTGTTTTATCTTCTGGCCAAACATAAGCGAGCCTCCTTTTAATTCTATTATAGAATTAATTAGAATAATTTTCAAATCAATAATTCCAAAATAAACTTAATAGGCTTAATTTATTCGTTCTTTTCTTGATATACCTTGCTATTTCTCTCTTATTTAAGTAAAATGAATATATCGAAATTCTATTTTGGAATTTTTTAGAGGGGTTATAAATATGAATGTAGGAAAACACCTTAAAGATATTAGGATGGCAAAGAAGATAACAACATATGAATTATCTGAAATTACTGGCATATCTCAACCTGTCATAAGCAAACTAGAAAATAACAACCGAAAAGCCGACATCGAGACACTAGAAAAGATATGTGAGGCTTTGGGTATTACACTGGTGGACTTTTTTAGCACAGATGCGGAAGAAATGCCTCCTGAGTATCTGCGCCTTATGCAAAATGCAAAAAATCTTACACCTAAACAACTGAAAATATTAAATGATATCATAGAAAACTTTTAGCCACTTTTTGCTTCTGATTTCCTGTTCCTTAATCGATATACCAAAGTTATGATATATAAACTATCGTTAAACATCTTGAAGTATTTAGCAAAAATCTTAAAAGTGATAGATGCATTTCCAATTATAATAATTCATAAAGATGAAAGGATGACAGTTTAATAGAAAATTATAGAAATTCATGCTATAATGGTTATAGAAAGGAAGAAGGTGATGGATATGGCGGAAAAGGAAATCGATGGCAGAGGCGCAGGAAATGACGGACAAAACGCAAAAAGACCTGCAGAACCGAAGATTTATGCATCCGGATATTTTTATCTGTCACAGCAAATAAACGATTTAAGAGACGTATGGATGCAAAATTTGATAGAGTAGATACTAAATTTGAGGTAGTTCATGGAGAAATAAAAGCTCTGTCAGATAAAACTGATGCTAAGTTTGAGTCTATGAGAAAGGAAATGGACTCAAGGTTTGATAAAGTAGATGAGAAATTCGATGACATTCATAAAGAAATCATTGGGATTCAGAAATGGGCATTTGGATTAATAGTGACGGTCATAATAGGTTTTATTGCTGTGTACTTTAAATAAGCAAGTACCGGTTAACTTACCAGGCACTTGCTTATTTGCTTATTAAGATTTAGTTGCTGGCGTGCCAATATTTTCGGATTTTATAATTTCTTCAGGCGTCATATGCTTTAGTTTATAAATATAGGTGCCTTTTGCAAAATTTGCTATAAGATTTACTCCCGGGATTCCGATTTTTGCAATAAGCCAGATGCCCAACCGGCGAAGTCCATAACCTATACCAAAGATTTTTCCTATTTTAAAAGACGGCAGAAAAGCATAAAATCTCTTTAATGCCCTTATTATTTCTATTTGGAGCTCCCAAGGGCTCATCTTTTTTGGTATAAATGTTACATATGCCATATTAAATAGGCTCCAATCTTTTGTCATCATCCTGTTTTCTTTTTCATATTGTTCATATACTGCGGTTTTCGGGAATGGTGTAAGAATTGCAGGCTGAAGCTGATAAGCATTGATTTTATTTGCAAAATCAACACTTTTTCTAATATCTTCTTTACCGTCATCATCAATGCCTAGCACTAAACTTGCAATAATTCTGATTTTGTGGCGGGATAAAGTCTCTGCACATTTTTCTATATCTTCAACCGTCTGGTGTTTATTTATTGTATCTAATGATTTTTGATTTAACGATTCAATTCCTATAAGCACCCTTGTAAGATGCGCTCTTTCCAAAAGATCCAATAATTCTTCATCATTTGCCATGTCGGTCCTGCCAAAGAAAAATGTTTCTCTAAAAACAAGGTCCTCTTCTATCATTCTACGGCAAATTTCTTTTGCTCTTTTTTTATTTGCAGTAAAATTATCATCTTCAAAGTTCATGTATTTAAAACCAATGCTTTTATAGTATCTAAGTTCTTCCATCACACTATCAACACTTCTTTCCCTATAAGGATGGAACATGCGTGAAGTAGTGCAAAAAGAACAGCAAAAAGGGCATCCTCTTGT
This sequence comes from Tepidanaerobacter sp. EBM-49, assembly GCF_001896645.1. NCBI lineage: Bacteria > Bacillati > Bacillota > Clostridia > Thermosediminibacterales > Tepidanaerobacteraceae > Tepidanaerobacter > Tepidanaerobacter sp. EBM-49. Next base: position 2,435 of record NZ_MPPE01000028.1, on the reverse strand, counting down.
TGTCATAACATTTGCGCATGAGCAGGGAGTTTTTAAAAGAGAATAATCAGGAAACGGTGCATCATCAAGATTTTCAAGGCGCGGTGCATAAACTATTTTGTCGGTGATTTTGCCTTCTATGACGTCGCGTATTACGGTTTCAGCTTCTCCCACAACCACTTGATCTGCGTGTAAAGCCGCTTCTTCAGGTAATGCGCTTGCATGCATCCCACCTATAATAACACGCCCTTTTGTTTCTTTGTGTAACCTATCTGCGAGAAAATACGCTCTTGGAGCAGTTGATGTCATTGTTGATATACAGTATACATCAGCATCCATGATTTTGGAGTAATCAACATTTGCATAAAGTTCTTCATATACAGAGACATCATGGCCTGCATCCTTTAATATTCTGCCAAGAATTAATGGACCTGTGATGGAGTTTCTCTGTCCGTAAACCTTGCTCCCCAACCTGTAGAGGAACATCCGGCATAAATCACTGGCCGGCGTTATAAATACTACTTTCATCTCACACACTTCCTGTAAATAGAATATATAAATAATTGTATCACTTTTATTTAGGTTATGTCGAATATTTGCAAAATTACATTTTCTGATGATTTTACTTATTATCAGTAAAAGATAAGAAACATAAATATTTTATACTTAGTGAATATATGGTATAATGTAATAAATTTTAATATTTCTATTGGAGGCCAAAATTATGGAAAAACCAAAAAGGGCTGAGGTTGTCCGTTTCCTAATCGGTCTTGGAATAGTAGGCTATGCGGTCGCTATGTTTATTCATGTGCTTATACTAAAAAATGCTTTGAACATGTTTGTTTATGCGTTTATTGGCACACCATGGGGTCTAATAGCACTATTTTCGTTAATTCCTGGTACTTATTTTATGCTTGTATCTAAACCTAGGTGGCAACTTGATGTGATTATGGGCATTTTAGGTGTAATTAGTATAGTATTGTCTAGCACTTTAAAGGCCGGTTAATTTCAAGCTTAATTTAATAATTGATATTTAGTGAAAAAAGGCACATTAATAAGATTTAGCCTTAAAATCATATCTTAGTATTGTAAAACCGCGAAAATTTATCCAAATTTATCTTGCTTATTCATTTACTTATATATAACAGGATGTATAATATATACAATGTGTAGTAGATTGTATTATAACATAAATCAGAAACTGATCTGGGGAGTGGACAACTTATGAAAAAGAAAGCAAAAGGGAAAATTGTAATGGTGGGTGCGGGCTTCGTAGGTTCAACTATTGCTTATACGGCAGTGGTAAGCGGAATCGCATCTGAAATTGTTTTTGTCGATGTCAATCGGGACAAGGCTGAAGGAGAAGCTATGGACATGAGCCATGGACTTGCTTATGTAAAGCAAGTAGACATTAGGGCAGGCGAATATAGTGATTGTAAAGATGCCGATATCGTCGTTATAACTGCAGGCATCAACAGAAAACCCGGACAGTCGCGGCTAGACCTTGCAAAAATCAACGTTAAGATTGTTCAAGATGTGATTGTAAATGTTACCAAGTACACCAGTGATGCTATTATTTTGGTAGTATCGAATCCAGTGGATATTCTTACTTACTTTGCTCAAAAGATATCCGGTTTACCTCGTTATCAAGTTATAGGTACAGGCACAACACTGGATACGGCACGATTTAAGTATTTAATTGGCAAAAACTGTGAAGTCAACGTAAGAAATGTTCATGCTTACATAATAGGTGAACACGGTGACAGTGAAGTGCCTTTGTGGAGCACTGCAAATATCGCCGGTAAACCATTAGAGGAATTTTGGGCAGATTCGGGTAAGGACGGTGCTGTAGAAAAGTCAAAATTAATAGAAGATGTTCGAGATGCGGGTGCTGAGATAATAAAAAAGAAAGGTGCAACATATTATGGCATCGGTCTTGCTACAACAAACATTCTTTCAGCAATGCTGGGCAACGAAAATTCTGTATTGACTGTTTCAAGCGTGCTAGACGGCGAATACGGAATAAAAGATGTGGCTTTGAGTTTACCGTCGGTAGTAAATGTTAAAGGTATAGACAGAATATTTAATATTAACATAAGTGAAGACGAACAATTGATGTTAAATGAATCAGCTACTAAACTAAAAGAAACAATAAGGCAAGTGGAAAATGAATTAAAATAATTATCAAGTTCAGTTTTGTCCTGTCCTTATACTCCTTTATTTTATAGTGTAGTGGCACAAGGGAATGGCAAAGAACACAAGGGGTCAGTCCCCTTGTGTTCTTTAGTCCCCTTGTGTTCTTTGCCGCACCTGTCTGTTTTCGAAAAAGTAGGGCACTAGGTCTTTTCAGTTAGTTAATATACTTTTTCACATCATCTAAGCTTTCATAGTCAAAGATGCCATCAATTATTATCTCTAAGGTAACTGAATCCAGCTTTGATATCTTGGATTTAAGT
>NZ_MPPE01000032.1:0-44453 GCF_001896645.1 Tepidanaerobacter sp. EBM-49 | reverse complement strand
GTGCCGAAGGCGGGAATCGAACCCGCATGGTATTGCTACCACTGGATTTTGAGTCCAGCGCGTCTGCCAGTTCCACCACTTCGGCTTGCATGTGTTTATAATATTATCATATGCTAAGAAATTTTTCAAGCAAGTTTTATTGTATATTCTACTCCGCTAGCACAAAATCTATTTGGCGCTCGGCAATATTTACTTTATAAACTTTTACTTTTACAATATCTCCTATTTTAAATACTCTTCCTGTCCTTTCTCCTCGAAGTGTCATGTTTTTTTCGTTAAAATTGTAATAGTCATCTTCGATATTGCTTACATGAACAAGGCCTTCGATTGTATTGTCCAGTTCTACAAATATACCAAAAGGTGTTACGCCGGAAATAATTGCCTCATAAACATTTCCAATTCTAGTAGACATATATTCGGCAATTTTAAGATCTACGGATTCTCTTTCAGCCTCATCAGCAATTCGTTCTCTTTCTGATGAAATTTTTGCAACCTTTTCGACTGTTTTACTTAGTTTTTCTTGGCGCTTTAAATCAAGTTTATTTTCCTGCAGTTCTCGCAAGATTCGGTGTATCTCCAGGTCAGGATATCGCCTGATCGGTGCAGTAAAATGCGTATAGTAAGGGGAAGCGAGGCCAAAATGCCCTAAATTTATCTCGCTATATCGGGCTCTTTTTAGTGAACGAAGAACCATGGTATTTACAAGGCGTTCTTCTGGTTTTCCTTTAGCTTTCTCCAAAACTTGCTGTAGTGATTTTGGTTTTACTATATTGCTATTGCCTTTTATTGTATAACCTAAATTATAGAGAAATTCTCTTAAAGATTCAATTTTTTCTTCATCCGGTGTTTCATGAACTCTGTAAATAAACGGAGTTTTTAGCCAGAACATATGCTCTGCAACTACTTCATTTGCAGCAATCATAAATTCTTCAATTATGCGGCTTGCTATTCTTCGCTCTTCTTTGGCTACATCAATCGGTTTTCCGTTCTCATCCAAAATAACTTTTGCCTCATCTAAATCAAAATCCAGACTGCCTCTTGCAAATCGCTTAGCTGTAAGCTTTCCGGCCAGTTCCTTCATTAAGATAAAATCCTCTACGAGGTAATCAAAACGTTTTATAAACTCAGGGTCTTCATCTTCTAATATTTTGTTGACCTGAGTATATGTCATTCTTTCACATGTTTTTATAATTCCAGGTGTTATAGTGTAGCTTAAGATTTCAGCGTTTTTATCAAAATCAATAACTACGCTCATGGTAAGCCTGTCTACACTTGGATTTAAGCTGCATATTCCATTTGATAGTTTAGTCGGAAGCATGGGAACTACTCTGTCTACAAGATATACACTGCAGCCTCTTCTTAGTGCTTCCTTATCTAATGGGCTCCTTTCTTTTACATAGTAGCTTACATCCGCAATATGAACTCCGAGTCTGTAGCCATCCTCTGTCTTTTCGATTGAAATTGCATCATCCAGGTCTTTTGCATCTTCGTTATCTATAGTGACGATTTTTAGGTGGCGAAAATCTTCTCTTTTGGCAAGATCTTCTTCTCTGACTTTATCGGGTATCTCTGCCAACTGCTTTACAACTTTTGGCGGGAAATCCAAGGGTAGATCATATTTTTTTATAATAGAAAGCACATCTACACCAGGCTCATCTTGATAGCCAAGTACTTCGATTATTTCCCCTGTGGGATTTCTATGTCTTTCCGGCCATTCGGTTATTTTTACTACAACCTTCTGCCTGTTTTTAACTCCTCGTGCCTTATTTTTTGGGATAAATACATCATAAAATATTCGTTTGTCGTCAGGAACTACAAATATGAAGTTCTTGCCTCTCTCTACAGTTCCTACTATCTTGTTATTAGCCCTTTTCAAGATTCGTATTACTTCTCCCTGCTTTTTATGAGCTCCTTTAGGGGCTATTTTAAGTCTTGCCAGCACTATATCCCCATGCATGGCTCCATTCATGTCTTCACGGGCTATATAAACATCTTCAATTTCAGGATTGTTAGGAATCAAAAAGGCATATCCTGCCGGATGGGCTTCTACTTTTCCGGCGACTAAATTCATTTTTTCCGGAACGCCATACCTTCCCCTTCTGTTTTTTACCACCAGGCCATTCTTTTCCATATAATCCAATGCTTTTATCAACTGATCAATTTCGCTTTTATCAACGTTTAAGGCGGAAATAAGCTCTTCCGGTGTCATCGGCTTATATGCCTCTTTATTCATAAATTCAATCAATCTTTCATTTAACGCCATCGGCATCTTCTCCTATCTTGTATGAGCTCCTTTTATTTTATACATAATTTATAAATATAACAATATTAAAATGTGGTTAATGTAAAATGGGTTATAATTGAAAATGCTGTAAATACATGGTATGCTTTTAAAAAATGAGTAATAAAATGAGCGGGGGGCAGGTAGATGAGTATAAAAATAATAAAGAAACCTAATTCTGAGATTAAGTCCGAAAATAATAGCCAGATAAGAGAAAAGGTGTCAGATATACTTTTGCAAATACAAAAAAACGGTGATGAAGCTTTGCTTGAATTTTGCAGAAAATTTGATAACTATCAAAGTGAAAATCTGAGGATTTCCTCAAAGCAAATTCAAGATGCCTATAAACATATAGATTCTGAATATATAAAAGCACTAGAAACAGCGGCTTATCGCATAAAAAAATTTGCTTTATATCAAAAAGAAGCGATAAAGCCTTTGGAGATAGAATTATCTGCCGGTGTTACCGTAGGGCACAGAATAATTCCTGTTTCATCTTCAGGTTCTTATGTTCCGGGGGGAAGGTATCCCCTTCCTTCATCTGCGCTTATGTCTATTATTCCGGCCAAAGTAGCCGGCGTAGAAAGGGTAATAGCTTGCTCTCCGCCTGATAAATCTATCGGTACAATTCACCCTGCAACGCTTGTTGCAATGGATATGGCAGGTGCTGATGAAATTTACTGTATGGGTGGGGCACATGCTATCGGTGCTCTTGCTTTTGGCACAAAAAGTATTGCACCTGTAGATATTGTAGTGGGGCCGGGAAATCAATGGGTAACTGAAGCGAAAAGGCAAGTCAGCGGCAGTGTGGGAATAGATTTTATAGCAGGCCCCAGTGAAGTGCTGATAATCGCAGATAAAACAGCAAATCCCGCTTTCATCGCTGCAGACCTTTTGGCTCAATCCGAACACGACCCAAATGCTAGGGGAATATTAATATCGCTAGATGAAAACCTCATTCAAGAGGTTCTAGAGTATTTAAAAACTTACTTAAATGATCTTCCTACACAATCTGTTGCAAAACGTTCATGGGAAAACAATGGCACAATATATTTTGCAGACAATATCAGCGAAGCTGTTGAACTTTCAAATAAAATCGCACCTGAGCACCTTGAATTGCAAGTATCAGATGTAAACCTGCTAATTCCAAAACTTTATAATTATGGTTCATTGTTTATGGGACCATGGTCTGCAGAAGTATTTGGAGATTATGTTTCAGGAACAAATCATATCCTTCCCACTATGAAAGCCGCCCGCTACACAGGCGGAGTATGGGTTGGCACATTTTTAAAGGTTGCAAGCTATCAACAAATCTCACCTGAGGGGGCAGAAGAACTTGCTCCTATCGCATCCGAGCTTGCAGAACTTGAAGGACTTTTCGCTCATAAACTTGCGTCTGATTTGCGAAAATAAGCAAAGAAGATAGTGTCATGTTCGATATGACGCTATCTTCTTAAGATCTCTTTAATGTATAAATTTAATAAATAAATAGTTTTAGCATTTTGGCGGATAAGTCGGCGCATCTTCCGGCATTACTACTTCTCCGTTATATATTTCGCCTATTAGCGCCAGCTCGTCTGTTAAGTCAAAGTAGGTATATTGCAGCCCCATGTAATTTCCGCCTTGAAGTTCATGGATACCTTTATCTGCAAGGAATTTAACAACATCGTCATAATTATCTATGCCAAGTGCCACGTGATGAATTCCCGGTCCATGGGTTTTTAGAAAGTCGTAATATACGCATTTGTCATCAAGAGGTTGTATAAGTTCCCATTGAATTCCACTAAAATCACAAGTAGCAAGTCTCATTGCGTAATCTACACGTTTACCCTTTATAGTCATATTTTTTACGGTATCTTTGTTGAAATCTAGAATTACCCATGGCCCTATTCCGTATTCATCATAATACTTTTTCAAGTATTTATCTAGATCATCTACCACTATGCCTACTTGAAGAAGGTTTTTAAATATTGGTTTTTGCATATTTTCACACCTCCTTCTTTTATAATTTTTATTTCGGACTTATAGCGCTAGCGTGGCAGGATTTTCCAGGACTTGTTTTAAATAAAGCAAGAATTTCGCTGCTGCAGCTCCGTCTATGATTCTGTGGTCAAAAGACAGGCTAAGGATCATGCTTTGACGTATGGTTATATTATCGTTTATCACGGCAGGTTCTTGATAAATCCGATTTACGCCTAATATTGCGCTTTCAGGTGGATTAATTATTGGCGTAAAGCTGTCAATTTCGTACATTCCAAGATTAGTTACCGTAAAGGTGCCTCCTATTGTTTCATCAGGTTGCAGTCTATTTTCTCTAGCTCTTATGCTTAAATCCTTGATGCAATCAGATATTTCTTTAAGAGATTTTTTATCTACATCCCTTACCACAGGAACAATCAATCCATTTTCCAACGCCACTGCTACGCCGATATTGATATTCTTATTTTTGATTATAAATTCTCCATCGGTAGACCAATTTATATTGGGATATTTTTTAATAGCTATAGCACAGGCTTTTACTATTATGTCGGTGAAGGTTATTTTAATTCCCTCATTCATATTTAGTTTACTTCTAAAATCTACCATTTCTGTCGCATCAATTTTTATATTTTCTGTGACATGAGGTGCCTGTGTCCAGCTTTGCTTCATCCTTTGAGCAATTATTTTTCGCATGTTGTCCATAGGAATTTTTTCTACTTCAGCTTTTTCTTCCTTTTCTTTGGTGCCGGCAGTCTTTGATGCCATATAGTTCTTTACATCCTCTTCCGTTATTCTGCCTCCGGGGCCTGTCCCCTGAATTTGAGATAAGTCAAGGCCATTTTCTTTTGCCAATTTCTTTGCGATAGGGGTGGCTTTTATGAAGCCTTCAGACGGTGGGGTAACCGCTTCTTCTTTTGCCGCTGCTTTAGGGATTTCGTCTAATTTTTCTCCTTCGCTGATAATTATACCTATGGGTGTTGCTACAGGCACTTCTTCCCCTTCGTTAACTAGGATTTTGCCAAGGATACCATCAGCCGGGGCTTCTACGACATTTGTAATTTTTTCGGAAGATATTTCAGCTACCGCATCTCCTTTTTTTACCTTATCTCCTACTTTTATAAGCCATTTATTTAAAGTTCCTTTAGTCATTGTAAGGCCAAGTTTTGGCATAACAACATTTACCGCCATGTTCTCACTCCTTTACGAAAAATCCCGACTCCTGCGCTATTTCTAATGCTTTTTTTGCATCTACTCTCAAAGGTCCGTTTCTTGTAAGTTTAATATTCAATTTTTGGCCTTTCTTGACAAATATTTCTCTTTCGCCATCTAATGCTAAAGTACCTGCAAATTCCATCACATAGGAATATTCTTTGCTTAAGTACATTTTTTCGTACTCCAAAACACTTACATCTCTTATTACACCTGCAGAAATCGGTGCGCTTACCACTTTCCCTCCATTATCGCCAATCCTTGCATGGAGCCCAAACTCATCTTCGCGCAAAACTTTCATAAAACATCCTGCTATCGAAGAGAGTCCTATTGAGCATGGGTGCGCTCGCGTTACAAAAATATCTGATATTGTCGATATATCCCAAATGGCACGGGATCCTACAAAATTCTCTCTAGAAACTGCAGCATCAATAAGAGCTATATCTAACATTTCACCGTTTTTATAAACTTCTATTCTTTTATCTTTATCGCAAAAGCACGCTAAGTCATACTTTTTGGAAGCGGTAATAGCTGCAGCCATTCCTCCTAATGTCCCTTCGATCATTTCCGGATACACATTATTTGTACCTGTCGATATCGGAAGTAGTGGAGTATCGCCTATAGCCTTCGCAATTGCTCTATTGGTTCCATCTCCTCCTAGTGAAACGATGCATCCGACTCCTATTTTTTCCATCTCTATAGTTGCTTTTATTGTATCTTCAATGCTGTAAGTTATTTCTTGTTCTATTACCTCAGCATTGCATTTAAGTTGTTTTAACGAAACCAATGCATCTATTGCTTTCAGGCCTATGTGAAACGTATCCGGCATAATGTAAACACTGTCTACTCCAAAATGCTGGGCAGCTAAAATTATTCTCTCAACAATATTGACCTTTTCATTGTTATCTATTACTGTTGCATGAGATACAAGTCTTCTTATATCTTTTCCTGATGCAGGATTTGCGATTATTCCTATGCTTGTCATAGATGTCCTCCTTTCTTGCAGAGGGGCAGAGGGTCTCCCCTCTGCAAGCTTCACACTATAGCTTGGACTGCTTTGATAATATCTGTTTCATTTGGCACAACAAAATTTTCAAGAGTTTTAGAAAAAGGTATAGGGGTATTCAGTGCTCCTATTCTCATAATTGGGGCATCTAAATAATCAAATACATCTTCCGCAATCATAGATGCAAGCTCAGCCGTCCAGGCACCTCTTTTTACTTCTTCGCTTACTATAACTACTTTATGTGTCTTTTTTACAGAATCGTAAATCATATCCTTATCTATTGGAAACAGGCTTCTTGGATCCACTATTTCGGCCTCGACACCATTTGATGCCAGTTGATTTGCAGCATTTAGCGCTTTGTGAACCATCATACCGGTTGCAATAATGGTCACATCTTTACCTTCTCTTTTAATATCAGCTACGCCAATGGGAATAGGCTCATTTTCGTCGGGAACTTCTCCTTCCATAGCATACAAAAGCTTATGTTCTAACACTATCACTGGATTGTCATCCCTTATTGCGGCTATCGTAAGACCTAAAGCATCCTTCGGAGTTGATGGGTAGACCACCTTAAGGCCCGGCACATGAGTAAACCATGCTTCAAGGCTTTGGGAATGCTGAGCTGCCGCTTGTATGCCTGCACCCACCATGGTTCTAAAGGTTATAGGAAGTGTTATTCTGCCGCCAAACATATAGCGCATTTTGGCAGCTTGATTTACGATTTGATCCATTGCAACTGTGGCAAAATCTATAAACATAATCTCAGCTACAGGCCTGCTGCCGGCAGCTGCAGCTCCAACTGCTCCGCCTGCAATAGCTTCTTCGGAAATAGGTGTATTTCTTACCCTTTCTTTGCCAAACTCATCTATTAAACCAGCCGTCACTCCGAAAACTCCGTGAACTACGTCTTCACCCATTAAAAATACTTTAGGGTCTCTTTTTAGTTCATTTCTTAACGCCTCGTTTATAGCTTGGGCAAAATTCATCTTTCTCACCTTACCCGCACCTCCTCCACAATATCTGTGTAAACATCTTCAACCGCTGCTTTTTCTTCGGGCTCTTTACTTTCTTTTGCAAATTTTACTGCGTCTTCGATTTCTTGATCTATATTATTTTGTATTTTTTTAATTTCTTCCTCGCTTGCTATATTATTTTCCAGGAGATACTTTTCAAATCTTGGTATTGGATCTTTTTTAGCCCATTCTTCTACTTCTTCTTTGCTTCTGTAAAGCTGCGGATCGCCTTCAAAATGTCCTCTAAGTCTATAGGTCTTGCATTCTATGAGAGTCGGTCCTGCTCCGTCCTTTGCTCTTTTTATTGCTTCATTTGTTGCTTCATAAACAGCCAATACATCATTACCATCTACGGTAATTCCCGGAAAACCATACGCTATCGCTCTATCCGCTACATCAGTTATGGCTTGATGGTCTTTCTGACTTGTAAACTCACCATACAGATTATTCTCGCATATATAGACTACCGGTAGTTTCCACACAGATGCCATGTTCATTGATTCATGAAATGTCCCTTGGTTAGATGCACCATCGCCAAAGAAGCATACAGCCACTTGATCGCTTCCTCTAAGCTTTATAGAAAGAGCCGCTCCTGTAGCAATAGGCAATCCTGCACCAACTATACCATTTGCACCTAATATGCCCTTTGTGGCATCAGCTATGTGCATCGAACCGCCCTTTCCTTTGCAATACCCGGTTTCTTTGCCATAAAGTTCAGCCATCATATATTTAGGCTCTCCGCCTTTTGCTATAACATGTCCATGGCCTCTATGGGTACTGGTAATGTAATCATCATCCGAAAGGTTTTCGCACACGCCAACGGCTGTTGCTTCTTCTCCTGCATATAAGTGCACAAATCCGCCTAGTTCGCCTGCGGCGAATAATTCAGCTGCTTTTAGCTCGAATTTTCTTATTCTAAGCATTCTGGTATACATATCAAGCAAAATTTCTTTTGAAAAGTCCATAAAATCAAGCCTCCCCAAAATTTATTTTTGTAAATTCTTATCTTCTATGCCAACTGTTACACATGCCACAGCAACTTCTACAGTATCATCCTTGTCTTCAAAACCCGGTATAAAAATCCCTGATACTCTCATACCTCCTTTTACTGCCGTAACTTTCTTTTTGCCGATAGGCAAAACAGATTTTATCACCTCCTCCCGAATTTCTTCCGGCTTTGATACCGCAACTGTTACATCTACAATCACATCATCTAATTTAACATCTAATATCTCCACAAGTCCTGATAAACAGCTATGAGAAATTGCATCTTTTACAGCTTTCTTGGCCGCATTAGTCACGTCTTGACCATGTAAATCTATGCCATAACCAAATTCTATAATGAAACGTTTAATAAATACCGCCTCCCTCCATTACATAAATCAAGCAAGTATCGTGCCAAAAAAACAAAGCCCCGATTATCGGGGTTTTCGCCATTTGTAAAAACAGTAATCTCATTTTGATACAAAATAATTTGTCTCAATTTGAGATTACTTTAAAGTAAGTATTAGTATTTTCTCAAAATGATACTAATTTGTCTTAACTTTGATTTTTGTAACTATTTACGTCAATATTATATTTCTTTATTTTGCGATATATTGTAGCTCTGCTTAGATTCAACATTTCAGCTGTCTTTAAAATATCTCCTCCAGAAGCTGCCAAGGTATTTTTAATACTTCTTTCTTCAATAATTTTCAGCGGTATTATGTTATCTTTTAATCTTGGGTCTTCATTTTTCAGACCTATTGATATATTTTCCGGTAAATATTCTTCTGTAATTAATTTTCCGTCGGTCAGATAATACGCTCGTTCTATAACATTTTGTAGTTCTCGAACATTTCCCGGCCAATAATATCTTTCAAGTTTAGTTATAAAATTCTTATCAAATTCCTTGTGATTTCCCGGATTTGCCTTATTTAATCTGCTTAAAAACACATTGGCCAATACCCTAACATCTTCCATTCTGTTTCTAAGCGGCGGTATAGTAATATTTATCACATTTAATCTGTAATAAAGATCATCTCTGAAATTTTTATTATCAACTTCTTTTCTTAAATTTTTATTTGTAGCAGCTAGCACTCTTACATCTACTTGACGCTCGTGGGTGCTGCCTACCCTTGAGATTTTATGATTATCAAGCACTCTTAAGAGTTTAGGCTGTATCTCAATCGGAAGTTCCCCAATTTCATCTAAAAATATTGTTCCACCGTCCGCAAGTTCAAACTTTCCGGGATGGCCCTCTTTATTTGCACCGGTAAACGCCCCTTTTTCATATCCGAATAATTCACTTTCTACCAGGTCCTTAGGCAGGGAAGCACAATTTACAGCTACAAAGGGACCTTTTGCCCTTTTGCTGTTGTTATGGATCGCCTGAGCAAAAAGTTCTTTGCCTGTACCGCTCTCGCCGGTTATTAGAATATTGCAGTCGGTTATAGAAGCTTTACGGGCAGATTCTATGACTTTTTTCATGTTTGGATTTACTGCTATTATATCTTCGAATATATAGTTTGCTCTATACCCTGCAATCTTGTTTACAAATCTATGCACGTATTTTTCTTCTTTAAATGTCACTACAAGCCCTGATATTCCTGAGGTATCAAGAATTGGTACAAAATTAGCAGTTGTCCTAACAGTCTTGCTTCCTGTGCAAAATGTGCATTCAGCATCGAAAATAGGCTTCAAGGAGGTCATAATCTCATCAACTGATTCATGATTCTGTATTAGAGAAACTATGGGAATATGGAATATTTGATCTTGTTCGATACCCAATATTTTTAAAGCTGATTTATTTGCCAGAATTAAGTTTAGCTTGCCATCTGTAATAAGTATCCCTTCGTTTATAGAATTGAAGGCTGTATCAATGATTTGATTAGATCTTATTAATGCAAGCTGCTTTTCTATCGAATAAGCTCCCGCAAGGACGATACCAAGAGTATGGGGATGAGCGGCTTCCTTTAATCCTGTCATGTTCAGGCAACCTATGAGTTGACCGTTTTCGTCATGAATAGGGGCGGCAGAGCAGGTTCCCGTTTGATGTGTTATGCAGTAATGTTCAGCTCCTACAAGCTGTATGGGCTTATCAAGGCGCAGAGCCATACCGATAGCGTTAGTTCCTACTGCGTTTTCTGTCCATAGGGCTCCTTCAACAAAATTCATTTTTCTAGCTTCGCCCATTATTCCTTCGTCACCTATTCTATCAATAAGACAGCCGTCTTTATCAGTCAAAACGATTACAAAGCCTGAACCCCTTACCTGATTGTAAATTTGTTCCATTATAGGATGAGCAATTTTAATTAAATTCTCATTTTCTTTCAGACGTTTTTTAAGTGCTGTTTTATCTAAAACTGCACCGGCACCGCCTAACGGATCAACCCCTGCTGACTTACATATTTTCCATGAATCTGCCACATCTTTTTTTATAACATCAGATTTTAATATTCCATGCTCGGTAAAGTCAGTCCATGCCTTTTTAATGAGCTCTGAAGTATCTTTCATATAATATCCCTCCCTTCTATAATTAAATTATAGCAAAATATTTGTAAATTACAAAATTAAGCGAAAAAATTCACATATAAAATAGGGACGTTAACGTCCCTATTTTAAGTAAATATTTGGCTGTATTTAATTTTAACCTTTGTTTATTGGCATGCCCAAGATGTCTTCAGCCGCTTCTTTAATTCCTTCAGAAAGTGTAGGATGTGCATGAATTGTATCCGCCAGTTCCTCTGCAGTAAATTCTTCTTTTACTGCCAGGACCCCTTCGTGAATCATCTCTGTTGCATCTTTTCCTATAATCTGCATACCCACTATCTGATTATATTTTCCTTCAGCAATTATTTTAATTAAGCCTTCGCTTTCGCCCATTGTCATGGCTCTGCCCAAAGCAGAATATGGAAATGTTCCTATCTTTATTTCACCATACTTCTCTTTTGCTTGCTTTTCATTTAAACCAACCCAGGCTATTTCAGGTTCCGTATAGACGCAACTTGGAACTGCATTTAAATCGGCTTCCTTTGCTTCTCCGGCAATATTGTGAGCAGCTATTATTCCTTCATATGATGCCACGTGAGCAAGCTGTATACTTCCTGTTACATCACCTATAGCATAAATATTATCTATGCTGGTTTTCATATGTAAATCTACTTTGATGCCCTTTCTATCCATTTCAAGGCCCAGGTTTTCAATGCCGTTTACATTTGCAACCCTGCCAACTGCCATCAAAACTGCGTCGCAGTCAACTTTAACTGATATCCCATTTTCTGAATAAACCACAGCAGGACCAGCTTCTATCCTTTCAACTTTGCTATTTAAATGCAGATCTATCTTCTTATTTCTTAAAGCCTTCTGCATTATATCGGCAATATCCCTATCAATCATCGGCAAAAGCTCAGGCAGCATTTCTATTACGGTTACTTTGCTACCCAGAGTACTATAAATGTTGGCAAATTCAAGGCCGATTATGCCTGCGCCTACAATAACGATTCTTTCCGGAACGTTTTCAAGTTCTAGTGCCTTATCACTTATCATCATTCCAGGATCATCGGTACCCGGTATTGGTGGTACAAATGTTTTAGACCCTGTCGCTATTATGAAATTTTCGGCAGTATATTTTTTATCTACCTGGATTGTATTTTTGTCCAAGAATGTAGCTTTGCCATTGATTACATCGATATTATGGGATTTCATAAGATAGCCAACACCTGCTACAAGTCTTTTTACTACGCGCTCTTTTTTCTTTCGCATCTTATCAATATCTACATTGTATTCTGCTGCTATGCCAAAATCATTTGCAGACTTTATAGAATTTATAAGTTCTGCAGCATGGGCATATACCTTTGTAGGTATACATCCACGATTGAGGCAAGTGCCTCCAAGGGAATTTTCTTCCACTATTGCAACTTTTTTGCCTAAATCAGCAAGCCTTATTGCGGCAGTATACCCTCCCGGTCCGCCGCCGACAACAATTACATCATAATCCATAATAGAACCTCCTCTTTGTGAATTAATTATTAAAGCAGGACAAAAAAATACTATTTCTTAAATAAGTTATTACTATTTTAACACAAAAAATTATATAGGTGTATTCATAAGTTTATATTTTAGGACAAATTGTCTGATGTTTCATAACAGGCATAATTTACCGCCTTAATATATAAAAACTATTATTAAGCTAAAAAATCTCAAAAAATATTAAAAAATTACTCAAATGAAAATAAGCAGGATTTGGAAAATTTTATTATATTATGGTATAATTTCCACAAGATGAATTCTCTGGCATAATAATGTATAATGATTAAAATTTAAAAGGGGGTATACTGTGTGAAATTTAAAAGTATTCGAACAAGAACTCTGGTTTATATTTTGCCTTTGACTATTGGCATTATGGTAGCTCTGTCAGCATTTAGTTTTTTCTTTTTTAGAAGCACTATCGATGAAGAGGTAAATAAAGGATTAGATTATCAAATACAGGGAGTTACAGAAACAATCGACAAGCTGCTGATTCAGCACGGTAAAATACCGGAAATACTGGCTCGCTTTGCTGAAGCCATGGGGACTAATCTTACAAAAGAGGAATACATAGAAGTATTAAAGAAAGCGGTTGCTACAAATGACGATACGTATGGTGGGGGAATTTGGTTTGAGCCTTATCGGTATGATAAGAACGTCAAGTATTTTGGACCATATGTATATAAAGAAGGAAACGAAGTAATAGCAAGTTCAGATTTCGAAACTGAGGCCTATGACTATTTTAATTGGGAATGGTACAAGATAGCTGTTAATACAAAAAACAGTGTTGAATGGTCTAAACCACTTAATGATGAAACCGCAGGAAAAATATTAATAACTGCAAGCGCTCCATTTTATGATGAAAATGGAAAATTATTTGGCCTTGCTACAGCCGATATTGATTTAACTCATTTTCAAGAGATGATATCTGAGATCAAAGTAGGCAAAGAAGGATATGCTTTTTTGCTTAGCAAAGACGGTGATTACCTTGCATCTCCCAACAAGGATGTGATTATGAAAGAAAAAATAACGGAAAGCAAAAATGAGTCTTTGTCAAAATTAGGTTCACAAATTTTAAACGGCACATCAGGTATAGGATACTACACAGAAAATGGGGAAAAGATGAGAGTCGGTTACAATATTATTCCGAGTACCGGATGGTTTGTCTGCACTGTTATACCCGAAAGCGAGCTTCTTGCGCCTGTTCAAAGACTGCTTTCTACCTTACTCCTTGTTATGCTACTTTCTATTTTGGCGGTTGTATTTGCTGTATTTCGTTACAGTAACTATATTAGCAAGAATATACTAAAGGTAAATGAGTTTTCCAAAAACATCGCTCTTGGAGATTTATCCGCAAAGCTCTCTTTAAAGAGTGAGGATGAACTGGGCCAAATGACAGAAAATCTAACTTCTATGGTCAAATCTGTGCGAAAAGTAATTATAAATATTCTGCACAATATAGAGCAGCTGCTTGAAACAGGAAAATTGCTAAGTACAAGCACGGAGGAAACTATGAAGGCAAGCGAACAGGTTGCAGTTACTATGCAAAACCTTGCTGCTGATAAGCAAAAAGAACAGGAAATTATTGATACAACCTCTACCGGAGCGGAAGAAATAGCAAAAGGCGTCGAGCAAATAGCTCAGACTATTCAAAGTGTAACACAGGCCGCAGTCAGCAGTGCGCAGCAAGCAGGCAAAGGAAATGAAGTGGTAAATTTAGCGGTAAGTCAAATGCAGCAAATAGACAACAATACAAAAACAATCGAGGAAAGAATAACTCAGCTTGAGAAAAAATCCGATCAAATCGGAGAAATAGTTTCGCTGATCACTTCAATTGCCGATCAAACTAATTTACTCGCATTAAATGCAGCTATTGAAGCAGCTCACGCCGGCGATCAGGGCAAAGGCTTTGCTGTTGTAGCTGAAGAAGTAAGAAAGCTTGCGGAAGAATCAAGGCAGGCTGCTAAAGGTATAGAGGAAATTATTGACGCAATCAAGGCAGATGTAAAAACAGCAAGTTCAGCAGCAAAAGAGGGCACCCAGTCGGCAAAAGAAGGCAGTGTGCTTGTAAGCAATGCAGGAGAAGCTTTCCATAAGATCTTGCAAGATGTCACGTCTGTATCGAACCAACTCCAAGATGTGGTTGCTGTGGTGGAAGAAATATCTGCTGAAACTCAAACGATGGCAAGTTCTATGCAACAGGTGACTTCAATTTCGCAAAACTTCCTTAACAATATAGAAAGTGCAGCAGCTGCAAGCCAAGAACAAACCGCGCTTAACAGAGAAGTATCAGAGGTTGCTGTAAAGCTTTCTAATATGGCAGAGGAATTAAGAAACTCAATAAGCAGATTTAAACTATAATTGATAAAATTTTAAGCCGGACCTTAGCGTACATATTAGTCATTAGCTTCTATCGGTCCGGCTTAAAATGCCTTAAATATGGTTTATTTGCGGGATTATACGAATACGGATTGGTTAAGACAAGCCTTCCACATCTTATGGTCATTTGATTTTCTTTATGTAAGATGTAACTTTAGATGGTAATCGAACTTACTGCTCTTTTAGCAAAAGTTATGCCTTGCTTTTAGCCAACAAGCATATGCTCGCTTCAAGCCTAAAACTTAAGAGCGTTACCATCTTCAAAAGCATTGCCAACTTTTTCACCTACAACTAAATAATCATTGTGAACCGGATCGAAGGAAATTGGCTTCAGTTTAGCTACGTCAATCAAACCGTCTTTGTCAAGTATGTTTTCATCGGCACTGATGTTGACAATCTCCCCGATAATGTTTCCGTCTTCATTCACTTTTAGTAGACGGCACTCTAATGTCATTGGAAGCTCACGTATGATTGGCGCGTCCACAAAGCTGCTCTTTTCAGTGGTAAAGCCGGCTTTTTTCAATTTATCCGGGGTATCATTTCCGGAAACAAGCCCTACATAATCGCAGGCTGCAATATGCGCAACATCGCCAAAACTTATAGTAAAAGCTCTTTTGGTTTTAATATTTTTTGTAGTTTTATGATCTTCACTAAGAGAAAGTATAACACGATTCGTGTCATAAATACCTCCCCATGCCGCATTCATAGCATTTGCATTGCCATTTTCATCATAACTGCCCACAATCAGAACAGGCAAAGGATAAAACCAGCTTTTTGCTCCAAAATTTTTTCTCATAATCTTTTGCTCCTTTCGCTTTTCTCTACAGCTTTATTATACTCCATATCTTATAAAGATTCACACCACTTAATGCCTGAATTTTTTACCCTTTGAAGCACCATAGGCATACTCTGCAAGTTTCTCGAGAAAACGGAATCCTATTTTGCCATTTCTATACGAAGTTTTGTCGTGGTTCTTGAACCTATACATAATACATTATTTTTGATATAAGAAGCATCTTGCCCAAGTATTCTAAAATCAGGCTCTGAGTTTCTAATAAAATATACTTACTTAAACAAAATCCTTCAAATCAAAGGCATGTTATTAAATAAAGCCAGACCTGTTAAGATAATTCTTATAGTTCTAGCTTTAAGTGCCTTAAATTGATAAGCATGCCAAAACTCATTATGCGAAAAGTGCAATCGCCGAAATAGATAAGCAGATTGCCGGCAGATGAGATATGCTTGTTAGTAAGGCTAAAAAGCAAAGACAACCCCTAAAATCCCGGCAATTACTATCATCCAAATCGGATTTATCTTAAATTTAATAAGACATATCAGCGAGGCAGCGAATATAAGCACACTTTTGAAATTAATTATATACAGGAAATTTTTTAATATATAACTTAAATTAAATACGAGATCTTCTTTGAAAAATGCAGTTTGAGCAACAATCACTGCAGCGGAAAAGATAAGCCCAACAATAACCGGTCTTATGCCGTAAAAGAGCATCTTATTTAAAGGGTGGTCTTGGAATCTAAAAAAATACCTTGAAACTATTAAAACCAGCACTACAGATGGTAACGCTACGCCAAAAGTTGCAACAATTCCGCCTAATATACCTGCTGCCTTATATCCCACAAAAGTTGCAGAGTTTACAGCAACAGGACCCGGCGTCATTTCAGATATCGCTATAATATCGACAAATTGGGAAGCAGAAAGCCACCCATGGCTTTCAATTTCCTTTTGTATAAGGGGTATCATTGCATAGCCGCCGCCGAAACTAAATAATCCGATTTTAACAAATGACAAAAATAGCTGTAAATAAATCAATCTTTATGTCCTCCGCTATCTAGAATCTTTGCTGCTTTTAAAGGAAGCAAATAGTATATAAAAAGCCCTACTGCAGCCCCTGCAAGAATTACAAATATAGCCTGCACATCAAAAACAGCAACTAAAACAACCGCTGCTATCGCAAGAAAAAGCCCAACCTTATCTATAATTGATGCTTTAGAGATATTTACTGCGGCAACAGATATAAGCCCGACAATAGCCGGCCTGATTCCGGAAAATATAGCCTTTACTACAGGGTTGTCCTGAACCCTTGAAAAAAACATAGCTATTACAGTTATGATTAATAGTGAAGGCAATATAACACCTGCAGTAGCTACCAGCGCTCCTTTTTTACCGGCTATCTTGTATCCTATAAAAGTTGATGAATTTATTGCAACAGCGCCCGGCAGAGATTGGGCCACGGCAAATACATCAACGACCTCTTCCTCTGTAACCCATTTCTTGTTTTCAACAACTTCCCGCTCTATAAGCGGTATCATTGCATAACCGCCGCCAAAGGTGAAGCTCCCTATTTTAAAAAATGTCGCAAACAGTTCTAAAAACAATTTAAATTGACTCTTATTTTTCATCTTCATTCCTCGCTTATACATCTTGGCTTGCCAAGATTTCCTCAACTAATAATGCTGCTGCCCCTACCGCTATGGCTTTATCTTTAAAATATCCTCCCCTGCTGAAAATAACCCTGCTGTTTTTCATATATCTTCGCTTTGATGCCACCTCCACTCCTGTTTTATAAAATAGTGGAGAATGTTCAATAAGCGGCCCACTGAGCACCACCAATTCAGGATTGATTAAATTAATATAGTTGGCAAGGCCTATGCCAAAACGGGTGGCAGCATTCACTATTGTTTCTTTAGCAAGCTTATCGCCTTGCTCTGCAGCATTGCAGATATACAAATAATCAATTTTATCCAAAGGCTCGTTTATAGATGACGAGTTTCTTTGTTCCAGCAGTTTTTTAAATTTCTTAGTAATAGAAGGTATTGAGCACATTGTTTCAATACAACCACGATTTCCGCAGTGGCATAATTCCCCATTAATATCAATAACCATATGCCCAAAAGCATCCTCATACTCATTAATAGCCCTTACAATGCCTCCTGAAGAAATGGCACCTGTCCTAATGCCGACGCCGCATTGAAAATATGACATGTTATCTATGCCCTTGCCTGTCCCGAATAAATGCTCGGCCAAAACTGCAGTATTTGCACCATTATCAACGACGATTGGAAGACTCAATTTTTCCTTGAACATATCCCTGATAGGCACATTAACCCATGAATTTGATGGAAAATTCGCCGGGTTAAGGATAATTCCTTTCTCACGGTCAAGAGGTCCTACAGTGCCTATTCCCGCTCCCAGCACAAAGGATTTTGCTATACCCAATCTGCGCAACGAATCTTCCAAGTACAAAGATATTTGATTTACAGTATCTTCCGGATCATGCGGCGATTCAAAACGATGCAAATCGATAATACCCATCTTCAGGTTTGTTATGACAGTCTCAGTATAAGTTCGTGAAATATCAATACCGATTACATAAAAACCTTCGGGATTTACATCGTATAACGCGGGAGGTCTGCCGCCGGTAGATTTTCCCATGTCTGCTTCAATTATAAATCCTTCATCTAAAAGTGGCTGCATAAACCGTTTTAAAGTAGTTAACTTCATACCGGTAGCATCCATAATTTGGTTCCTGGTAACCGGTCCATTTTTTTGAATGAGACCAAGAAGCAGCTTACTTTGGTCTTTCATATTCATTAGTTTATCATAGACATTTACCATAAAAAGATACCCCAAAACAAGGTTTTCACAGTAATAGCTTTGTTTATATCATAATATCTTTTTGCCATCTTGGCAATAAGTTTTTAAAAATATTTTTTGTTTATACGCTTTGTTGTAAGATAATAGTTATAAAATTACTAATCTGTGGATTTGTGTCAAGAATTTAGACACAAATCCACAGCATCAATACGTTTCAAATTTATCACCTTTATATTATCTTTCAAAAACTCTTTAGTATTTAATTCTTTTATAGAATTGGAATTTAATAATCTCGGCGCTTATTATGTAAATGAATATTATAGCGGCTATGAGCAAAAGTGTATGAATCTTTAAAGGCTCGAAACCTAATATTCCTCCAAGCGGAGAATATGGAATAGCGACAGTTGCAGTTGCGACAGCAAAAGTTGCTATCAAGAGATACTTCCCGGGTTTACTCTTATAAAATGGTCTCCTGCTGCGCACAACTAAAACAATCAAAGCAGCGGAAATAACTGATTCTACAAACCAGCCAGTC
Source organism: Tepidanaerobacter sp. EBM-49 (assembly GCF_001896645.1). Lineage (NCBI taxonomy): Bacteria > Bacillati > Bacillota > Clostridia > Thermosediminibacterales > Tepidanaerobacteraceae > Tepidanaerobacter > Tepidanaerobacter sp. EBM-49. The sequence goes on along the minus strand of NZ_MPPE01000032.1, from coordinate 25,428 downwards.
CTAAATTGAACATCATCTGCATGAATTAATAAAAGCAATGAACCGAATGTTAAGTAATCAAACACGGAGCTGAGAAGTCCAAATGTCAGCATGAATTTGCGTATAAAACCTATATCCCATCTTCGAGGTTTTTCTATCATTTCCGCATCTACAGAATCCGTAGCTATTGTCATTTCAGGAAAATCTGTAAGCAAATTTGTAAGCAATACTTGTTTTGGAAGCAGTGGTAAAAATGGAAGAAACAAAGATGCTCCGGCCATGCTGAACATATTCCCAAAGTTTGCGCTTGTGGCCATAAACACATATTTTAATGTATTGGCAAAAGTGTTTCTCCCGGCCATTATGCCGTCTGCCAACACGTTTAGATTTTTTTCAAGCAGAACTATATCAGCCACTTCTTTTGCCACATCTACCGCACTGTCCACGGAAAGGCTCACATCAGCAGTATGCAAAGCCGACACATCATTTATTCCATCGCCCATATATCCTACAACATGGCCTGCGTTTTTTAATGACTCTATTATGCGTTCTTTTTCATTTGGCTCAACCTCTGCAAATATAGAAACGGAAGATGACCGCTGAGTAAGTGCTCCATTAGTCATTTTATGTATTTCCGGCCCCGTAAGTATTTCTGCATTATTAAAACCTAATTGTTTTACTATATTTGCCGCAATATATCTATTGTCACCTGTTACAATTTTTAGAGAAACTCCTAAATTCTTAAGGTTGGTAATTGTTTCTATTATACCGGGCTTTAGAGGATCAGTGAACGTTAAAAAGCCGAGAAATATCATATCTTCTTCTTTTTCGTCTTCAATCGTAGACTTAGCATCTATTTTTTTATATGCTATCCCAAGCACCCTGTAGCCGCTGTTGCTGTAATTTTCATAAAGCTGCTGAATATTTGGCAATATAGTTGAAATATCTACAATTTCACCTGTTTCAAGTTCAGCTTTTGTACATATTTCAAGAATGTTGCTTACGGCACCCTTAGTTACCATAAGGCTTTCGTCGCTACCTTGTTTGCTCACCATTATGCTTAGTCTTTTTCGAATAAAATCATAGGGGTGCTCGTCTATTTTTTCATAATCTTTAACATCAAACTCCTTATAATTTCTTATCGCCTGGTCGATAGGATTTACAAATCCTGATTCAAAGAAAGCGTTTATATAAGCATACATTAGAACTTTTTCGCTCGGTTTACCATTTGCATCAACTCCGGCTTGAAGCTGTATTTCTCCTTGAGTCAAGGTTCCTGTTTTGTCTGAACACAATACATCCATACTGCCAAAATTTTCTATCGAAGCAAGTCTTTTAACTACGACTTTAGCTTCTGCCATCTTTTTTGCTCCGTAAGAAAGGTTTACGCTGATTATAGCAGGAAGCAGTTGGGGTGTAAGTCCTACAGCCAAGGCCAATGAAAAAAGGAATGAGTCAAGAGCAGGGCGCTCAAGTAAAACATTTACTGCAAATATAAATATCACCAACAGTAATGTAAGCTCTATGAGAAAATATCCGAATTGATTTATTCCTCTTTCAAATTCAGTTTCCTTTGGTTTTATTTTAAGTCTTTCGGATATGCTTCCGAATTGCGTAGACTTGCCGGTAGTGACGACTAAAGCTTTACCGGTTCCACTTATAACATGGGTGCCCATCCATAAGCAGTTTTTTCTTTGGGCAAGCGGTGTATTAGGTGAAACTATACCGGGTGATTTTTCAGCCGGAAAGCTTTCCCCTGTTAAAATCGCTTCATTTACCGTCAGGGAATTAGAATCTAATATTATGCTGTCGCCCGGTATTAAACTGCCGGCTTTCAATAAGATAATATCGCCTGGCACAATTTCCTCAACTTTTACCTGAATCGGCGTATTATCTCTAAGAACTGTAACTTTAACTTCAACTAAGGCTAATAATTTAGATATTGCATTATTTGCACTATATTCCTGCCAAAAGCTCAGCAAACCGCTTATTATTATAATTGTTAAAATAATCAAGGCATCTAATGTATCGTGTAACAAGAAAGAAAGCAATGTCGCAGAGAAAAGTATAATGATTATCGGACTTTTAAATTGGGAAATTAAAAGTGAGAATGTGCTTTTGCTTTTTGAAGCAGCGATAGAATTTATCCCATAGATTTGCAGTCTTTTTTTCGCTTCTTCAGTAGATAAGCCATTTTCAGTAGTATCCAGTGATTTTATAATTTCTTCCGGTGGCGCAAACCAAAAACTCTCTTTAAGATCTGCCATACTTTTATACCTTATCCCTATACCCTTCAATAAAATTATTGCAGCTTTTTCTTCAGCTGCTTTGCTGTCATTTTTAATTTTATCCGTATTTAGAGTTTTTTGCAAGATAAGGAGTTTTTCTGATTATGGTAAATATCCGTGAAGTCTGAGGATTACTGAATTGTTTGTTGTATCTTAAGTGAAAGAAGCAAAAACCATGTACACAAATTTATAAAGTATAAAGGAGTACATAATAAAAATCAGTACCTGCATTGAATCTGCCGGTACTGATTTGATAATTTTATAGTTGCTTCTACTGCTGAGTAGAGCGCTTCATATTAAAAACTAATCTTTCCCCCAGTAATTTATCATTAGGTTTTTGTATGTCGAATATCGTTCATAAATTTTCATATATATTTGATGGTTGTATTGATTTGGGTAAAAATATGTTAAGTATTGCTCATTGAATTTAGGAATTTGACCTGCTATCTTCTGTAATAAATAGGAGATGCCCAAGATACCAAGCTCTTTTACATTATTTCGGACTAATGGTTCATCTAAGCAGTCGCATATTATCTGGCAAAGAAAGTCACTCTGTGCCCCTCCGCCTGCTATGTAGAGCCTATTCTTGTACTTTGGCAGATTTGTATGGCAATCATATAATGCTAAAGCAATACCTTCATAAGCAGACCTTATCATATCATATTTTTTATGATATGCTCTAAGTCCTAAAAATGCCCCACTGGCATTTGCCAATCTAAAAGGAGCTCTTTCACCGAAAAGGTATGGTAAAAATATTATCTCATTGCTTCCTATTGGAACTTTTTTTAGTTCTTCCTCTAATTGGGCATAAGTCATCCCTTCAGCTAATATGTTTCTGGCCCAGTCTAATGATGCTATTCCGCTTAAGGCAGACATTTGTTTGATGTACATATTTGGTTCTACATGGCATAGGACGCTGCCAATACTGCCTAAATTTCTTTTTGCCTCATTTTCATTTATAACTACGAAATTTGCAAGAGTAGTGCCAAGGATACTACCTTTTTCTCCCGTTTTCATTAAACAATTACCCTCAGCCGCAGCTAAAATATCTAGAGAACCTGCTATTACTGGTGTTCCTGCAGGTATTTTAAGATACTTAGATATGCTTTCAGAAACTTCCCCTACAACTTCAGTCGACTGGTAAACAGGCGGCAAGCAATTTCTTAACTCGTCTATATCAAGCCAATTTAATATTTCATAGCAATATGTCTTATTAAAAATATCAAAGGCGGCTGTTGATGCATCGGTTACATCTGTAGCTATATTACCTGTAAGTTTGTAATTTATCCAGTCTTTGCAATGTATTACCCATTTGACTTTTTTGTAGTTATTTGGTTCATGTCTTTTTAGCCAGTTAAGGATTATAGGAAAAGCTCCAGAAAAAAGTGGTGTTGTATTCAAATCAATACATTTTTGATTTATAAGATTTAGCTCATCTTTTTGTATAGTCCCCGGACGCGTATCATTCCAAAGAATAGCAGATCTTACAGGATTACAATTTGTATCTAAGAGCCAAGCGCCGTCGCCTTGAGCACAAACCCCAACAGCACAAATTTCACTCCAAAGGTCGGTGTTTCTGGTATATAAGATTTCAAGAACTTCGTAGAGTAAGTCCCAATACTCATTCATACTTACTTCTGAAATGCCTGGACTTGGCATCAGGACTTTCACATCTTTGCTTGCAGAGTCAATTAATTCTGATTCTGTAGTTGTTAATGCAGCTTTTATCTTTGTTGTTCCGGCATCAATACACAAGAAACTTTTCATCGTGTAAACCAATCCTTCTTAAATTTTTTCAAGGGCTTGCTCAAAATCACAAATTATATCATCGATATTTTCAATACCTACAGAAACTCTTATTAATCCATCCTTTACACCCATTTTTTCACGTTCCTCTTTTGGAACTTTGCCATGAGTCATTATTGCAGGAATTTCTACAAGTGTATCTAAATCGCCTAAGCTCACTGCAGGTTTGCCTATTTTTAAACTAAATATGACTTTCTTTGCTTCTTCTATTCCTCCATTTATTACAAAACTTACCATTCCTCCAAAACCGTTGAAATATTTCAGCGCACGATTATAATATTCATTGCTTTCAAGGCCAGGGTATATTACTTTTTCTATTTTTGGATGTTTGCTCATTGCATTGGCAAATGCTAAAGCATTTTGACAATGTCTCTCCATTCTCAGGTGAAGGGTCTTTAAACCTCTTGTCATTAAATAGCAATTAAGCGGTGCAGGTACCGGCCCTATATCCATATATTCTGTTTTCCTCAGGCTTTCGCAGAAATCTTTACTTCCAACTACTACTCCGCCTACCAAGTCACCATGGCCATTAATATATTTTGTACAGCTATGGACAACTGTATCAATTCCCCAGTCAAGAGGCTTGAATAGATATGGTGAAGTAAAGGTGTTGTCAACAACAGTTTTTATATTATTTTTCTTTGCCCAATCAACTATTTCATCAAATTCAGGAATTTCCAATGTAGGGTTTGCTATGGTTTCAAAGTAAATTACTTTTGTATTATCATTTTTAGCATCCTCTAAACTTTCTACAGTCAAATCTTTAACAAATGTCACATCAATGCCGTATTCTGGCAATACATGTGTAAAAAGGCCGAAGGTTCCCCCGTAAATCGTCTGGGCAGATATTATATGATCACCTTTTTTGCAGTGTCCCATAATTGCCATTGTTATGGCAGACATGCCTGAAGCAGTAACCAATGATGCCTCACCATGCTCAAGCGCGGCGATTTTTTCTTGAAGGGAAACTTGGGAGGGATTCCTCGATCTGCTGTAAGTATAAATTATCTCATCCTCTTGCGGCGCGCCTGCAAGCCATCTTTCCATTTTATCAGGTGTGAAAACGAATGTGCTTGTCATATATACCGGTTCAACAAGTGCTCCTGTTTTTTCATCAGGATGGCTTCCGGCATGAACAGCTAAAGTTTCAAACTTGAAATCTTCTTTCATTTTATCTTTCTCTCCTTCACATTTTAGAAATAAAAGTTTATGCTAACTGATCTCCTGCAATACGCACCAGAACTTTTATATTGTCATTTGGATGCCTGTTCATTTCTTCAAACCCGCCTTCAACTATATCATCCAGGTCGACTACTCCTGTTATCATTTTTTCTATATAGGGATATTTGCCTTTGCTCATATTGTCCAGACAAATTCCTATTTCATTGATGTGGGCTTGTGAAGTATATAAAATTCTTTCTCCCTCTTGAAAGTCATTCATCGGAAAAACCGGTGGCTTCTCAAACACCCCCATTACCATTACAGAAGCTGCCGGTCGTGTTGATTTAATAGCGCTGTGCAATGATGATTCTACCCCAACACACTCAAACGCAGCATCTGCCATCCATGAGTCGGTTTCTTGTTTTACCACATCTAACAGATTTTCTTGTGTTATGTCAACATGTTTTAAACCTATTTCATCTGCAAGGCTTTTTTTAAAGGTCCCTACTCCTGATATAATTACGTTTTTTGCACCTGCTTGCTTGCAAGCTATTGCTGCACTAAGTCCAATTATACCATCTCCTGAAACTACAACCGTTGTTCCATCAAAATCAAAGTTCATTATATTGACGGCATGTAAGCCGCAAGCTAATGGTTCGCACAAAACTGCATCTTTAAGGCTTACATTATCAGGTATCTTGAACAATCGCTTTTGTTCAACGATTACATACTCTGCAAAAGCTCCGTCGGTAGAAACACCAAGAAATCCAAGTTTTGAGCAAATATTCTCTCGCCCCGCCCGGCACATTGGGCATTGGCCACATGATAGAGTGCCATTTGCGGTTACTCTGTCTCCTTTTTTCCAGTTAGTAACGCCTTCCCCCACATCAACTATTACACCAGAAAATTCATGCCCCATAATAAGAGGAGCTGTTCTTCCAGTAAGCCGATGCGGAGTCTTTACAGGTATAAAATTTGGTCCCACATATTCATGTCTATCAGTTCCGCAAATACCAGCCCATGCCACCTTAATTTTTACATATCCAGGTTTTACTTCCGGTTCTGGCATTTCTTCTACCCTAACATCTTTATGTCCATGCCATACTGCTGCCTTCATTTTTTTCATCTTCTTTCTTATTCTAAATGTTTAAAAGCTTCTATAAGGCGTGTAATAGACATTCCTTTTGGAAAAGTACCGTCAAAAAAATCTACTTTTAGATTTGCGGCTACTTTCTCAACAAATCTTACAAAGTCAATTGTTGCTTGATTTGCTTGCTGTGCTTCATCTCTATATGGATAGATGTCAACGCTTATCCACTCGCTATAACCAAGTTTATCAAGCCAATAGATAAATTCAATAAACTGTGGCCAATGCACTGTACCAGCCGGCATATCATCGTCGCATATACCATAATTGTCATTTATATGAACATGAAAAAGTCTTTTCTCTCCCATCAGCAAAGCGGCGGATTCTGCTGGATTTTCATTTGCATTTAGTGAGTGGCCGAAATCAAGTGTAACCCCTACATTGCTGCATCCAGTCAGCAAGCATAATGCCAAAGCTTTTCCGGCAGAGTTAATATAACATTTCATATTTGGCTCATTAATCTTATATTCAAGGGCTAATCTGATATTGGGACGATACTTTGCACATTCCCGTATGCCTTCAACTAAGTAATTCCATCCTTTTCTGTAATCTGCTTCAAAGACATAATCAAATCCATCAAGGCCAAGCCATAAATTAAGAGTATTGCAATTGCAGACTTCAGCTATATCCATAGCTTTTTTCGTTCGCAAAATCGCCAATTCTCTCATGCTAGAATCAAATGAAGAAAAAGAGCCATGTTTCCATTGAGTTTCGCAAACTAATTCGACGTTTATTACCGAGACCTTAAGACCTGCTTCACTGAATTTGCACATTCTTTCCTTATAATTTTCCTCGTTTAAATCATTAGGATAATTTAATTCTATGTCACAATTTTCCTTTAGACTTTTTATCTTTTCAATCCGCTGATCGAAATCTAAAAATGGCTTGTAGCCATCTGAAACGTAACGATCGCTGCATTTTCCATATGTCCATATTCCAACAGACAATTTATTTGTTTTCAATGGATTTGCCTCCATTTATGAAATTTGTATTTTTGTATTAATTTATTATGTTCCAAGATAGGCTTCAAGAAGTGCGCTGTCTTTCAACAGTTCTTCGGGCGTCCCTTCCTTTACTATTTTTCCAACGTTCATAATATATGCTCTATTACTAATTGCAAGAGCTTTATATGCGTTTTGTTCAACCAATAAGATGGATGTTCCTGTGGATTGCAGGCTTTGAATTATTTGAAAAATCTGTGACACGATAATCGGAGCAAGACCTAAAGACGGTTCATCGAGCATTATCAGTTTCGGTCTTATCATCAAAGCTCTGCCGATTGCTAGCATCTGCTGTTCTCCCCCTGAAAGGTATCCACCATATTGATTTTTTCGCTCCTTTAAAATTGGAAATAGAGCATAGACTTTTTCTAAATTTTCTTTTACCTCGTTTTTATCTTTGCAAAGATATGCCCCCGCTATTAGGTTTTCGTATACAGTCAGATTTGTAAAAATTAACCTGCCTTCAGGGACAAGGGTGATACCCAGTTTTACTACATCATAAGGTTTATCCGGCGTCTTTTTGCCTTCGAAAAGTATTGAACCCTCTGATTTTCGCATTGCCGAACAAATGCACTTTAATAGTGTGGTTTTGCCAGCTCCGTTAGCCCCCAAAATAGCAACGATCTCTTTAGGCTTTACTTCAATGGAAACATTGCTTACAGCTTTAATTGCTCCATAAGCAGCTGACAAATTCTCTACCTTTAGCATCTATACTCCTCCCCCAAATACGCCTCGATTACAAGAGGATCCTTCTTAATTTGTGCAGGAGACCCTTCTGCAATAGTCTCTCCAAAATTCAGCACTGTACATTCATCACATAAATCAGTTATAACATCCATGTGATGTTCTATAATCAAAATCGTTAAGCCGAATTCTTCTTTTATCCTATAAATAAAGGAGACAAGTTCCTTTGATTCTTCCTGATTCATTCCGGCAGCCGGCTCATCAAGCAACAATAATTTTGGATTTAAAGCAAGAGCTCTTGCGATTTCCAACTTTCTTTGATGGCCATAAGGAAGACTGCTGGCACGTTTTTGGCTCATATCTTGCAGCCCTACAAACTCTAAAAGTTTCATGGATTTTTCATAAAGTGCCTTTTCTTCTTTTCTAAATTTTATTGTTCTTATAAAAGATTCGAACATATTATAGGTAATATCTTGATTTCCAGCGATAATTACATTTTCTAAAACTGTTAAATATGAAAAAAGTTTAATATTTTGAAATGTCCTTCCTATTCCTTCTCTAGCTATGGCGAAAGTTTTCATCCCTGAAATTTCCTTGTCGCAAAATATAATACTCCCGTTAGTTGGTTTATAAACTCCTGTAATTACGTTAAAAATCGTGGTTTTTCCTGCACCGTTCGGGCCAATCAAACCATGAGTTTTTCCGTCTTCAATAGTAAGGTTGAAATTGTTTATGGCTTTTACGCCGCCAAAATATTTGCTGAGGTTTTTTATTTTAAGTAATTCATTCATGATTTGCATCTGCCCCCTTCTTCGGGACCTTTCTGGCAATATTATTTATATGAGAGATTACCTTGCTAATAGAAAATTCCCTATATCCATATAGACCATCTGGTTTAAAAACAATTACTGTAACTACGGCGATACCATATATTAACATTCTGTATGAGGCAAGACTGCGAAATACTTCTGGTAATAGTGTAACAAGAAGTGTGCCAAGCACTGTTCCCGTTAAGCTTCCTAACCCACCTATAACAGCTGTAATAGTAAGCTCTGACGATTTTGCAAGGTTAAACATCTCTGGGGAAATAAATGTTAGATTGTGACTATAAAGTGCTCCTGCCCATCCGGCATATATGGCGCTTATTACAAAAGATAATTTTTTGCTGCTGAATGTATCAATTCCAACCATTTCAGCGGCAAGTTCCTGTTCTCTAACTGCTATCAAGTTTCGGCCCGTCTTTGAGTGAACTAAATTCCATGCGAATACAAAAGCAAGTATTACGCTTATTACAGTAATAAAAAGTGTCGTATAGTGCGGTATCGAGGCAAATCCACGAGCTCCGCCTGTCACAGGCTCCATATAGGCGAAAAGAACCCGAACGCACTCTCCAAATCCTAAAGTTGTAATGAGAAAATAATCTCCCTTTAGCTTAAGGGTCAATGTTCCCAGTAAATAAGCAATACATCCTGCGAATAAAGCACTAAAAACTAGTGCAGGTATAAATGGAATTCCATACTTTGCAGTCATTATTGCAGAAACATATGCCCCTATTGACATAAAACCGGCATTTCCAAAAGAAAACAGTCTTGTAAAACCTGTAAGTATCGATATTCCCAAAACCGCAATCAGATTTATTCCTACTAATATAATTATTCCCTGTAAATAGCTGGACATATGCACACCTCTTTTAAGCTTTGTCTTCTACTTGAACGCCCATTAGTCCGGAGGGTTTTACAAGTAATATAACTATAAGTAACACAAACGTAAAAAGATCTCGCAAACCCGAGCTCAGATATGCAGTTACCATAACTTCCATTATTCCTATTATCAATGCACCTACTATGGCTCCTCGGACACTTCCTAGACCACCTAATACGGAAGCAATAAAAGCTTTTAACGCGACATTACCCATCGTCGGATATACAGTGTACTTCATTCCCAACAATATTCCGGCACAGCCAGCATACATCCCCGCAACAAGGAATACTATGGAAAAATATCTGTCAATGTTTATCCCCATTAAACTAGCTGTATAGGGATTAGAAGCTACCGTGCGTATACCTAAGCCAAGTTTAGTATGATTTATTGTTATATCTAAAATTACTAAGGATGCTAATGATACAGCAAGAGATATAACATCTAGTAAGCCAAGAGTTGCATTACCCATATTAAAGGAAGTGGCGGATAAGCCTGGAAATATTTTAAACTTTGAGCCAAAAAGGTTCAAAGCAGCATTTTGATAAATTATGGACAATCCCATTGCGGCAATCATCAAGAACATAGTTGGTGAATTATTATCTCTTATTCGTTTATAGGCTACTTTTTCATTAAGGAAACTGAAAAACCCTGCACCTGCCACACCTATAATAACTGCAAACGGCAGCGGCATATTAGCAAGAAGTACAGACTGTATCGCAATATAAGCCCCGATCATGGCAACATCACCGTGTGCCCAATTAGAAAATCCTAATAAGCTATATATTAATGCATATCCCGTTGCCATTAAAGCATAAATACCGCCAACCGAGATACCATTAACCAATTGCTGAATAAACATATTGCAACCACTCCCATGTACTTGAGGAATTTATTTATTTTAATTGAATATCTATTTTGTAAAATGACGAATGTTGTAATTCATGTTTAATTATTGTTAATTCCATGCAAGTAAATAAACTTGCATGGAATTAACATAACTTAATTGGATAGTTTAAGTTTCTAAAATTATTTTAAGGAGTATAAATCTGAACAAATTTTACTTGTCCGCCTTCTATTTTGAAAATAGCTGCATCTCTTACGGGATCATGTGTCTTTGGATCAACTGACATCTTTCCTAATAGCCCTGTAAAATTAGTTGTAGACTCTAATCCTTTCCTAATACTTTCGCTGTCTGCAGCGCCTTCTCTTTCGATAGCATCTTTAATCCACATGAGTCCATCATATCCGAACAAGCATTCAGCTTCAGGTGTAATCTTATAGACTGATTGATATCTTTCGGCAAATTTCTTTGCTTCAGGAGTATTGAATCCCGGGCGTGAGCAGAAATAGCCGCCTTCGATTGCATCTCCTGCAAGTTTAGGCAAATCCTGCGAATCCCATCCATCAGCACCTATAAACACGCAGTCAATGCCAAGCTCTCTTGCTTGTTTTACTATGAGCGCCACATCTTTATATATCCACGGAATGAAAAGAGCTTCAGGTTTTGCAGCTTTAATTTTTGAAAGTTGTGCACGGAAGTCATTATCGCCTGACGAAGCATTTTCATGCGCCACTATCTTGCCGCCAAGCTTAGTAAATTCATCTATCAGATATTGAGTAATACCTGTTGAATAAGCATCGGCAATATTTGTTAATATGGCAGCATTTTTGATGTTTAATTCTTTATAGGCATAAGAGGCAATTACTCTGCCTTGGAACGGATCTGTAAATCCAATTCTAAAAGAATAAGGATGAAGCTTGCCTGATTCATCTACTGTAACTAGCGGACTTGAAGCAGCTGTAGCAATTACGGGAACTTTTTTCTCATCAGCTACTGATGCCATAGGTATATTACAACTTGAAAAGTTTGTTCCGACTACAGCAACACATTTGTCTTGATCAATTAATTTGTTTAGTGCATTAACTGAATCTAATGGTTCGCCCTTGCCATCATAAGATATGACCTTAACTTGCCTTCCTAGAATGCCGCCTGCATCATTAATGTCTTTCTCGGCAAGAAGCATACCATTTAAACCTGCTTGACCCCATAGTGCCGTCTCACCGGAAAGAGCTCCAATATAGCCGATTTTAATTGGCTCCTTGTCGCCACTTTCGTTTGAAGCTGCTCCATTTTGTTCGGTTTGGGAGCCCTGTTGCGTACTTCCACCGCCGCAACCGGCTACAGTAACTAATAGCACAACAGTCAAAAGCAATACTATTAATTTCTTGAGCATTTTTTCTCCTCCTAAATTATAATTTTTGCTTACTTATTACTTTTTACTTTATTTTTTTGGATGGTAGCTATTTTATACTTTATATTCGTATTCTAGCGGCTCATGATTTAAAAAATGCTTTATATCTGTTAGTAATTGTTCTGTATGATTTTCAATGGCTTCGTAAGTTGCCCCGGCAAGATGAGGGGTAATTACAACATTATTACACTTTGTAATAAATGGATGATCTTTGGGTATAGGCTCTTCGTCAAAAACATCAAGGGCTGCTCCGGCTATTTCATCATTAAGTAGCGCATTAATTAACGCATTTTCATCTACTATGGCGCCCCTTGAAGTATTTATAAAAAAGGCTGTCCTTTTCATACTTTTAAATACCGATTCGTCAATTATGTGGTATGTTTGAGGAGTATCTTTGCAATGGACTGTTATAATATCGCTTTGTTCAGCAAGTTCTTTAAGGGTTGATGTAAAAATTGCACCATCTTCAGAAGTTGATTTATAAGGATCATATGCTAAAATGTTCATCCCGAATGCTTTACATAGCTGGCCTACTCTTTGCCCGATTGTACCATATCCTACTATGCCTAATGTCTTTTTGTAGAGTTGGTTTCCTTTATACAAAACATAAGGGGTATCTATCCCTAATGACCATGTTACATCACGGCGCAATCCTTCAACTGGTTTCGTTTTATTATTTTCCTCAATATCTTTAGTGTGTTTTCCGCTCTTTAACGCCGCATAGGCCATTGGAATTTTTCGAGTAATAGACAGCATCATTGCGACAGTATATTCTGCTGTGCAGATTGAATTTCTTCCCGGGGCATAGCTTACTAAAATATTCTTTTTTGCTGCATATTCTGCATCTATATTTACAGGATTAGAGCGTGTGCATACAATCAGTTTAAGATTTGGAGAGCTGTCTATTACTTTCCTTGTGATTGGATCATAGCTCGTTATAATAATATCAACATTATGTGCTGCAACAAGGTTTGACATTTGCTCTTCCGTCAAGATCACACCGTCTTTGTACCAACCTGCATAAACTATTTCAAGAAGTGCTTCAAGTTCTTTCGCTTCTTGGCTTACTTCAGCGGTTAATAATGCCTTCACAATTCTTCAGCTCCTCGGATTTGCACTATATTTTCTCGCAATTGTCTACTCGCTGTCCATAGTTCTTAAATCTTTCCATTACTCTTATCATTTCATCTTCAGGCAGAATAACAGGTTCTCCTATAGATTTTGCTCGGTAATACAGTTCACAACAAAACTCTATTTGTTCTGTCACTGCAAACGCTTCCGCTAAACTTGTTCCTCCTGCAAGCAGGCCATGATTTGCAAGTAAACAGGCTTTTCTATCTTTCATCGCTTCAAAAGCATTCTTAGCAAGTTCAACAGTGCCATAAGTTGCATAAGGTGCACATCTTACGTTTAGCCCGGCAAAACCTACTAAATAATGAAGAGGCGGAAGCGACTGATTTAAACAAGAAATTGAGGCCGCAAAAGTTGCATGGGTATGTATAACTGCATTAACGTCTTCTCTGTATTTGTAGAAAATACGATGCATTTCGCACTCGCTTGATGGAATGGTATCTCCTTCTTTAATATCTCCTGTCTCTACATCGATTAAGACAATCTGTTCAGGCTCAATTTTAAAATAATCGATACCGCTAGGAGTTATAGCCATGATATTTTTTTCTCGATCACACATGCTAATGTTTCCCCCGGTACCTCGGGTCAATTTTGACTCAATTAGTTTTTTCCCATAATCTATTATCTCTTTTCGTGCTGCTTCAAGTAACATATAATACCTCCTAGTTTTATAAAATATAAAATGTGCCACACAAAACTTTTTATTAATGATTAAAATTACTAACAATTTATATTACTTTCTATTTACTCTATCTTCAACGTTGGCAAAATCTTATCACTACTAATGTCTGCTGTCAATGTATTTATGTTGTTTTCTATCCTATTTTTTATCATTTTTCTCCTTTATGCTTTTGTTTTATTTAATTTATATCATATTGTTAGTATATTTATTTTTGTTTTGATACTTATTTCTAAATAAAACTCCTTAAAAACAACATAAACAGAAATTATTCTTGACCAATAAAAATCTGTTTGGTATATTTTAAATTAAAGAAAATATTAATTACTTTTATCTATATAGCTTAAAACATACGAACCGGAGGCGTATTTATGCTATCAATCGAAAGGCAGAATGGTATAAAAGAAATATTAGCAGAAAAAAAGAGTGTAACAGTAGCAGAGCTTTCAAAACTTTTTAATGTTACCGAAGAAACAATTCGACGAGATCTTAATTCAATGGAAAAAGAAGGTTTGCTTATCCGTACCTATGGTGGTGCTTTTATCCAGGAAGGAACTTTAAACGAGATAGATTACTCTTTACGCGAAGCAAATCATGTAAAAAGTAAAAAAACAATTTCTGAGAAGTGTACAAAGTTTATTCAGAATGGTGACTCAGTATTTTTAGATTCTTCGACTACTGCGGCATATGTGGCAAAAGCTATAAGTAAAATGAAATTAACTGTTCTTACAGATTCGTTAAAAATAATAAGTATGTTGTCAAACTGCGACAACATTAAGCTTATAGGAACCGGAGGGGAGTTCTCTCAGCGTTCCATGTCTTTCATAGGACCTGGTGCTATAAATTCAATAAAACAGTATTATGTAGACATCGCGTTTATATCTTGCAGATCAATTTCTTTAGACAATCAAATTACTGATTCAAATGAATATCTTGCAGAAGTAAGAAGACATGTAATCGAAAGAGCTGATAGGACTTTCGTAATCGCTGACTTTTCTAAATTTGGAAGAACGTCTTTTTACCATATATGCAACTTTCAACAAATCGATTCCATAATTACAGATAAAACCTTAGATGAGAATTGGCATACAACCCTTGCAAAATATAACGTAAAAATTTACGATGAGGAATAAATAATTAATAATAAGCCCCTCACTCTCAGCCATGTTTTTAAGGATTCAAGGCTGGAAAGTGCGGGGCTGTTTTAAAAATCAATCTTTATTTAATATATTCATTACTTACCAAAACATTTGATATAACCTCTGTAGGGATAATAAATTCTTGGACTCCCATATAACCCGGGGCCACTTCGTACTTATCAAAACAGATTACGAGTTTGCCATCATTATTGATATAGAAGTTTTGATCTTTGGATATTTTTTCGAAAAGTTCTATGAGGTCTTCATCTTCAACACCGCTTACCCAATAAATCATATTTTCATCTTCTTTGTGCCGTTTAATCATTTGCTCTTTTATGTTTTCGCTTATAATATTTATATAGCTATCATCTTTAAATAGGCTGGGCAGCGTGATTAGAACCTCATTCTTTTTGTCTATGGTATCATATTTAAAGGTCGTGGACGACGACGCGACCGTATTTACCACATACCGGCCAACAGACAATATTCTGTCATTATCTGTTTTTATTACATAGCCGCTGTCTACTCCTAAGTGCCCGCCTCCGTTTTTTTTCATTTCTTCCATGTCATTTATAAATTGTTGATACAGTTTTTCGTTTTCTTCAAGATATTTTTCATTTAATGCCTTCTGCAATTCTTCATCTTTTAATCCGCTAATTTCAGGAATTTTTATGTCCGCGTTGAAAGTTTCATCATTTAATGTATATTCCTTAAAGGTGAGAACCTTAACAATGCCGCCCACAATCGGCACTTTCGAAAGGGTCTCGGCAAAAGCAGGGCTGGTATTTATGCCCACTGTAACTGTTGCCATAATAATAAGCGCAGAGGCTGCTGCAATAATTGTTTTCTTAAAACTACTTCTCTCTTTCGGTTTAAGCGATCTGTTTTCCTTTATGGCTTTTCTAACAACAAAATCCAGTTCTTCAGGTATGGGAATATCAAGATATTCATTTTTTAAATCTTTGAGACCTTTTTCCATTATATTAGAACCTCCTCGTTTTTCTCGTCCATTGCAATGCGGAGCTTTTTAAGACCTGCATATAGGCGAGTTTTGACAGTATTAACATTTTCGTTCAAAACATCAGCAATTTCTTGCAGTTTTAAATCTTCAAAATATCTAAGGATAATTATTGTTCGATAGTTTTCAGGTAAACTGTCAAGAGCTGTCTTTAAATCAAAATTTTCATAGCTGTCATATTCGCCTTCGTCAATGGAGGATAAAAAGGTTTCATTTGCTAAAATTTCTCTTTTTCTTTTACGTAAAATATCCACTGAAGTATTTACTACAATTCTGTAAAACCACGTCTTTATGTAGCTTGGGTTTTCCAAAGAATCAAGTGATGAAAATGCTTTATAAATGGATTCTTGAACAATATCCATGGCATCTTCACTATTTTTAACATAGCTATAAGCCAATCTGTAGTACCTCTCTTTAAACTCGATTATATGTGCTGCAACTGTATCCTCTAAGCAAGTTTTGTGCATTTACCGTAGTTCTCTCCCCTCTTCAAGATACGTATCTTGTGTCATCTTTCACTATATAGACGGCGGGCTATTGTAAAAAGTTTTACTGTGCCTTGGTTTTTTATTGCTTAATCCCAGCAAAATTCCTCTAAGTCTTGTCTTATCTATAATTCTACAAATAGCATACGAGCATACTAATATTAGCAAAAATACTAAAATTAGCTGAAGAATACGTGTAGTATATGTACCGAATATTTTACCTACAATTATTTTTACAATCGTCAAAACTTGGGGATGTATAAAGAAGATGCCGTATGAATATCTTGAAATATTATTCAATAGTTTCGTTATTTTCCCGTATTTTATTAAGGATTGAGCAAACAGGTAAAATGCAGGTATTGCAGCCATAGAATTGATTAAAACCATTGGACGAAGTGAAGTATATGATTCAAGGTGTGTCTGTCCATAATTTATAAAGCCTATGTAAGCTTCAATTATTACAAAACAAGTGGTAATGATATATATCATTACAATGCGCAATTTATTTAAATCAAGCCTCCTAGCTTTTTTCCAATCCTTTGCCACAATTCCCCCAAGAATAAAATAGAAATACCATCCTACAAAATTTACAGAGTAATACCTTTGCAGCCAATCTATTATTGTAATTCCGCTCATGGTCATAAAGTTTCTAAAATAGATAGTTAAGAAAAAGTAGATGGCAAAATTCACCGCTGTAAAGCGCAATGGATTTTTTACACTTTTCACTAGTTTTAAAAGAAAAGGAAATACGAGATATAGCTGTATAATCATAAGCACAAACCAAATAGGAGTATGTATGTTTTCTTTTAAAGTCCATTCTAAATATGAGAGAAAAGCCTGTTTTAAAGGTAAACCTATAAATGTAAAGGAGAGATTGAATATATCCCTTAAAATCATATATATAAAGCTCCAGACAAGATATGGCAAGAATACAGCCCTAAATCTTTGAAGGTAAAAGTCTTTAAGATTAAGTTTTTTACTGCCGTATCCGTAGAATATTCCAAAACCCGAAACAAAAACAAACAATGGCAAGCAAATTCGCGACCACTGATTTAATATAAGTCCTATGTAAAATACATGGCTTTCAGGAGGACTATATGCTACATAAGCCGCTGAAACATGTAGGACAAGCACCATTAATATGGCAAATGCTCGCATAAAATCCAACTCAATTATTCTTGAATTAGCCACTAAATCCCTCCATTCTAAGATTTTGGTTCTGTAAGTTTTATCACAAGCAACAACCCATCTTTTATGCTGACTGTAGCTACATTTTCAACAAATACATTGCTTATGCCGCGAGCAGGTCCCATAACAAGAGTCTCTCCTTTTAGAGGATAATAAAGCCCGCCAGTCTTAACATCTTGAACCTTCGGCGTTAAGGGAATTAAAGATAATATATCGCCTTTTTCCCCCGGTATTTCAACTTTTTTGTCAATAACAAACATTTCCCAGTTTTCGTCTGCAAGTTTTAGTTCCAAGCCTTTTTCTTTAAAGCTTACCATTAAAAATATATTTGCAAGACTATGATCAGGCCTGCCGCCAAGAGCACCCAGAAGCACCACTTCACTTGTCCCCATTTTTAACGCCTCACAAATTGCAAGTTCTGTATCTGTGTAATCTTTTTCTTTTGGAAATCTCACAATTTTCGTTCCTAATTCCTCAATTTTTTTTCTATCTTCACAGCTGATTGAGTCTAAATCTCCTACAAGTATATCCGGTTTCACGTTCATACTAAATGCATGCCGCACGCCGCTGTCGGCACATATTATCAAATCAGTGTTCACTGTATATTTTCTAACTTTTTCATAATTTTTTATTTCTCCGCCGGTAAATACGACTGCTTTCATTACCTATCCACCTCAATAATCAAATGTAGTTATCTTTAAGGAAATTATATCATAAAGGGCCGCCCTTGTAAGAGCGACCCTTGTTTTTGTTGTTCAATTAAATTTTAAATTTCTGTACTGCTTCGTTTAGTCTTTCTGCAAGATGTGCCAGATTTTCGGCAACCTTTGCTACGTTATCAATAGCTGCAGCAGTTTGAGATACGCTCTCTGCAATTTGCGAAGAACCGGCAGCTCCTTCTTCTGTGGTAGCACTCACATTTTCTATTGCTTTGCTAATTTCTTCCACAGAAACTTTTACTTCCTGAGTGCTTGTTAAAAACTGGTGAGTCAGTTGTTTTACCATTTTGGCATCATCTAAATATTGTCCTCCCATATCAGCAAAAGCGTTGTAGTCTGTTTTAACTTTTTCGTCAATAAAATCGAGTATGCCGTTTGCGCTGCCAGAAAGATTTTTAAATGCTCTCTGAACTTTTTCTATGATTTTTTGAATATTTGCTACTGAGGATGCCGATTGTTCGGCCAGTTTTCGAACTTCTTCCGCAACTACTGCAAATCCTCTACCTGCTTCACCAACCCTAGCAGATTCGATTGCGGCATTGAGTGCTAAAAGATTTGTTTGATCTGCGATTTGGGAAATATCGTCAGCCATTTTGCTTATTTCTTCTACGACTTTACCTTCTTCAATGGCTTTTATAATTTCGTCCTGCTTTTCGCTATAAATCGACTCTGCTTCATTCTTAGATTGTATAGCGCTGTTTTTCATTTCATTGGCGCGTTTTTCAATTTGATCTGCGGCCTTGCTTCCTTCTTGCGCTTTTTCTACAAGGCCTTCTGTGGCTCCAAGTATTACTTGAGTTGAAGCATTAATTTCTTCTGCAGAAGAACTTGTTTCTTCCATCCCTTCAGCAATTTGGACGGTACCAGTGTTGATCGTCTCGATTTGAGAAGCAACTTCTTCCACTGTTGCTGATAATTCCTCGCTTTCAGCGCTCATTTCCTCTGCATCGCTTAATACTTGGGAAACCATATTTCTGGTATTTCGTATCATTAAATCAAAGGCTTTGACTAATTTTCCTATATCATCTTTTCTATATAGAAATTTCTCCGGAACATTAACTGATAAATCACCGGTAGCAATTACCTCGGCAAGTTTTGTAGCAGCGATAAGCGGATTGGTAATAGATCGGCTGATAAACCATGTAAGGATAAGAACGATTACAAACGAGAAAGCCATCATCATTAAAACCAAATTTCTCGTTGTATTGTATTTATCGAAAGATTCTTTTGCTAAAATGCTTGCAGCATCTTTATTTATTGCTACTAAATTTTCCATGTCAGTTCGCATTTCATCTATTAATGGTGCAGCTTTGTTTTTCCATATAGTCAGATCCGGACTTTGATAATAAGTTTCTAAAACAGATTTTAGTTTTGGCATCTGAGTACTTAACGAATTTACGGAGGTTGCCTCTGTTTCAAGAATATCTTGTCTGCCTGCTTTTGTAAGCATATCCACAGTTGCAGGATCGCTTGAAAGCAGATAAGTATCTGCATAGTTTTTTATAATTTCTTCAGCTGTATTTAGATTTTCTTGAATCTTGCTCTTTGCATCAGTTTCATTCTCAACAGCCATGCTTAAACCATTTGCATAAATCTCAGAAAAAGCTACATTGGCATCTTCGATATTTGTTATTGGAATCAGCATCCATTCATACATTGTATCCACGTTACTGTTTATTGCACCAAGCTGCAGAAGGCCAAACCAATCTGTGCCAAGAATGAATAAGCACATAATGATACCAAAAATAAGGATTTTTATGCCTGTATTAAGATTATAGAACCACTTCATCAAAGCCCCCTCTTTCATAATAATTTCAGGTTTAGTAAAATTACCTTTTTATAGATATATATTCTATAAAAACCATCTTTTTCCTTCTTTGTAAGCAATGATAATTCAAGGAATTTTGAAAGCTCAACTATTTCGCAATAAAAAAATAGGGATAGAACTTAATTCTTATCCCTAAAAATATTGCAGTTAACGCTAAGGATACTATTCGTCTTCATCGATGTTATCATTAAATAGAGATTCCTCTCCATCTACATAAATTTCAACTTGCATCTGCTCTATTATTTCAACTATAACTACCTCTTTCGTAACAAATCGCACGATTCCATAGGCAAAAGTATCAAACGTATCATAAAGTCTGCCGGCACTATAGCACCCAAGGGGAACTGTATGCGCACTGTTTGCCACGTATCCTACGGCACCCACCGGCTCCAAAATCGCCATAATAGCCTCACCGTCATAATCGTTTTCAAAATCTTTAACAAGTCGCAAGAACTGTCCCGGCTTAAATATCTTTGCGCCAAAATAATTGCTCAACCCAACGATTGCCACATAAATTGGTTTCATAATTATCATCTCCCCCGATCTTGTCGCATCAGCAGTTACGACAAGCCTGGTCTTCTTTTTTATAATAGAATTGTTCCTAACTATAAAAATTAAATTGACCTTATATTTATATTTCGTTACTGCTTGCAAAAATCCTTCTAAATTCTTTAAGATTGGCACAAATAATATAGCATCGGCTGACTAAAAAGTCAATAATTTGTTACCTTTATTTGTTAGGCTATATGTTATACAATATACTTGCTGTACGTTCTGGAGACATTTGTACCAGATTACAAAGTTTCAATTTAAATTTAAACATAGCTAAAGGAGAAAAGATTGTGATGGGAAAAGTTTCGGGAAGAATCGGCGGTGCTATAGGCGGATATGATGTGGATGCCAGTATTGAAGATGGTGTGATTTCCGGCAGAATTGGCGGCGCAATTCTTGGAAATGATATAAATGCAAACTACTCTATGGAGGAAGGATCTATAGCAGGGAGAGTGGGCGGGGCAATAGTCGGAAAAAATATTGAAGGAAAAATTGGCCCTGATTTTCTCTCGGTGCGAATAGGTGGAGTGATTGACGGTTATGACTTAGATCTTGAAACTCGAGGTTATTCCGTATGCGGCCGATGCGGCGGCCCTGTAATCGGATTCGAAGTAAATATTGAAATTGCCGATAACCAGGTCAAAGGGCGTTTAGGCGGAGATGTAATCGGCATGGATGTTGCAGGATATGTAGAAAACGTAGATCCAATTATTGCGGGTGCAATATTTGCCATAGCATATTACATATATCAGGTAAATCACAGAAACAGCGGTAGCCATGGAAATACGGGCAATAATTAAAGTTTGTATTTTAAAGACCCATCTTACTTTTCAATAAAATGGGTCTAATTTATTAATTATTTTTTTAGAAATTCAACTGCTTTTTAAGATTGGCCATTTCTATAGCACTAAGGGCGGCTTCGCTTCCTTTGTTTCCTGCTTTTGTCCCTGCTCTTTCGATGGCTTGTTCTAATGTGTCAGTGGTTATAATTCCAAAGATTGTTGGCACCTGGGTTTGCAGGGATACTTGTGCCACACCTTTTGCAGCTTCAGAGGATATATATTCAAAATGAGGCGTAGCTCCCCGTATCACAGCTCCAAGACATATAACCGCGTCATACTTTTTACTCTCGGCCATAAGTTTTGCAGCAAGGGGAATTTCAAATCCTCCCGGCACCCATGCAATTTCAATATCTTCTTCTGCTGCGCCATGGCGTATGAGTGTATCTTCGGCACCTTCCAACAGTTTTTTTGTAAAAAAATCATTGAATCTGCTTACAACAATTCCGAACTTTAAGTTTTCGGCTATAAGTTTACCTTCGATTATTTTTGACATGTAACATTCTCCTCCCTGTTTTTAAAGCCAGTGGCCCATTTTTTCTTTTTTTGTAGCTAAATATTTCATGTTATATTCATTAGGTTTTATTTTTATAGGAACACATTCCGTAACAGTAAGACCGTATCCCGAAAGCCCAATGAGTTTCTTTGGGTTATTGGTTAAAAGCCGCATTTTTCTTATGCCTAAGTCCCTTAGTATTTGAGCGCCTATGCCATAATCTCTAAGATCTGCTGCAAAGCCCAATTCTTCGTTGGCTTCTACGGTATCAAGACCTTTATCCTGCAGACTGTATGCCTTTATCTTATTTGCAAGACCTATCCCTCGCCCCTCCTGCCGCATGTAAAGAAGTATGCCTTTGCCTTCACGCTGAATCTGTTCTAATGAGCTTTTTAATTGTAGTCCGCAGTCGCATCGGCGAGAGGCAAATACATCTCCTGTTAGACATTCGGAATGGACCCTTATAAGGGGTGTATCTTCCTCGTTTATATCTCCCTTAACTAAAGCTACATGGTTTTCCTTTGTTATGATATCTTCGTAGCAGTAAAGCCTGAAATAACCGTAATCCGTTGGTAAGTCTGCCTCGGCAATTTTTTCAACAAGCTTTTCCCTTGTTTTTCTATATTTTATCAGTTCCTCAATGGTAATAATTTTTATATTGTGTGTTTTCGAAAATTCCATAAGTTCAGGGAGTCTTGCCATTTTGCCATCGTCCTTCATGATCTCGCAAATAACTCCTGCCGGGTAAAGTCCTGCTAGGTTCGCCATATCTACCGCAGCTTCGGTATGGCCTGCTCTTCGCAGCACTCCGCCGGGTTTTGCCTCAAGCGGAAAAATATGGCCCGGCCGCCGGAAATCTTCAGGCTTTGCCTTGGTGTATGTCAATGCTTTTGCGGTTAGGGCTCTGTCATATGCCGAAATTCCCGTTGAAGTGCCAATATGATCCACTGATACAGTAAAAGCCGTCCCCATATTGTCAGTATTTTTTTCTACCATAGGTGTAAACTTTAATTGTTTTGCCCTTTCCTCGGTAATCGGCGCACAAATAAGACCTTTGGCAAAAGTCGCCATAAAGTTTATGCTTTGTGGGCTTGCCATTTCAGCTGCCATCAAAAGGTCTCCCTCGTTTTCGCGGTTTTCATCATCAACTACTATTATCATCTTGCCCATACGAATATCTTCAACGGCTTCTTCTATGGTATTAAAATAAAAATTGTTTTTCAATCTAATCTCCCCTATCTCTTCAGTATCCAAGAGAAATAAGTTTTTCCATGGTCATTGTTTCATTGCATTTCTCTTGCCTTAAAAACTTTTCAACATATTTACCTATAATATCCGTTTCTATATTTACCAGGTCACCCGGCTTCTTAGAGCCGAGTGCAGTGCTGTTTAAAGTAGTGGGAATAATAGAAACCCCAAAACTTTCACTTCTTACCTCCTGCACTGTAAGGCTTATTCCATCAATAGCTACTGAGCCTTTTAAAACTATGTATTTTAAAAGCTCTTGTTTTGCAGCAATATGGATTGTAAAGAATTCATCACTCTTTTTAATTTCGCAAATAGCGCCAACCCCATCAATATGCCCTTGAACAATATGACCGTCTAATCTGCCTGATACCTTCAAAGCTCTTTCAAGATTTACCTTACTTTTTGGCAGAAGTTTCCCTAAATTTGTGCTTTCTAAGGTCGCAGGCATTATATCAGCTGAAAATCCAGCTTTGTTTAAATCTTTTACGGTAAGACATACACCATTTACCGCAATACTGTCACCGTGTTTAAGGCCATCAAGGATTTTCTTGCAGGAAATCTGCAGCATAGCTCCGCTGGTTTTATGCTGCAAATTGGATATCTCTCCAACTTCTTTTATAATTCCGGTAAACACTTGACACCTTCCTTTCATTTTTTAGGATACATTGCAAGCATCACATCATCACCGGCTTTTTCCACATGGTCAATATAAAAATCATATACATCTTTCATTTCCCTTAGAAAAAGATTTCCTACATAATCTTTGCCATCACCTCCGATGATCTTTGGCGAAATGAAAACTATTATTTTATCCAAAAGCCCTTCTATAAGAAATGAAGTAAATACCCGGGCGCCTCCTTCCACCAAAATACTGTAAATTCCCTTATTGTAGAGAGCTTTCAGTAGTTCCTTAAGGTTTACTTTATCTTGAGATGTCGTTACAATTTCTACGCTTATTTCCTCAAGTTTTTTCAAACGCCCTTTGTCAGCCTGCGCTGTAGTGGCTAAAATAACCTTGCCCTTGCTTTGTAAAAGTCTTGACTCTATAGGAATTGCAGCCGATGAATCTAAGACTATCTTCACCGGACTTGCCGAGTTATTTGCAAGACGGCAGTCAAGGATTGGATCATCTGCTAAAACCGTCCCTATACCTACCAAAATACCATCATACATGCTTCTTATTTCATGGCCCCTTTTTCTGGCAGCATCACATGTTATCCATTTTGACTTTCCTGAAGATAGGGCAATCTTTCCGTCAATGCTCTGAGCTATTTTTGCTGTCACAAAGGGGATTTGCTCGGAAATGTTTTTAATAAAAACTTCATTTAACTTTGATGCTTTATCCTTTAGAACACCTACTGAAACTTCTATCCCGGCATTTTGCAATTGCGAAAACCCTTTTCCGGCAACTTTGAAATTGGGATCTTCTATAGCCGCAACTACTCTTGCTATTTGGGCTTTTATCAGTGCTTCAGTGCAAGGTGGCGTTTTCCCATAGTGACAGCAAGGTTCCAAATTTACATAAATAGTTGCTCCTTTTGCATTAAGTCCGGCTTCCTTTAAAGCATCTATTTCTGCATGAGGTCCTCCAGCCTTTTTATGATAACCTTCTCCTATGATTTTGCCTTCTTTTACAATAACTGCACCTACCATGGGATTTTCTCCCGTTGTTTTTCTACCCTTTTCTGCAAGTTCCAATGCCCTTTGCATAAAGTACTCATCAGTTTCCATAAAATCCCTCGCTTTTTATGTAAAATAAAAATGCCCCGGAAAATACATTCTCCAGGGCAAATAGATCTATAAAAATATAATGAACCTTCTTCCATCCAGACTATACTGTCGGCTTTGGATTCGCACCAAATCGGCTCCACATCGGAGTTCGCGGGCTTACTCTCTCGAGTTTACCGCCGGTGGGGAATTTCACCCCGCCCTGAAGGTCGTTTTTTAAAATTTTTAAGTTTTGAATTGAGTATGAGTTATGATATCATATAAAGATCATATTTTCAAGGGAATTTTATCTAAATTAATTCATTCGGCTTTGATTTACCCCAAAAAACTTCTATAACTTTCTTTGGAGGTTTTGGAGT
>NZ_MPPE01000014.1:0-12122 GCF_001896645.1 Tepidanaerobacter sp. EBM-49 | reverse complement strand
TCACTACAAGGGAAGAAACAGCGAGAAGCCTTGCAACAACTACATTTCATCACGAGCAAACTTTGTCACTCCGTGAGCAAACTTATTTGTAACTACACAAGAAGGACAGAGTCCTTCTTTTTTATTTTTCTCAAAGCTTGCTCATTGACAACATGTTTATTTGATATGTATAATAAAACTGTAAATCTTATGCGTTAGAGATTAACTGATGCAGAAGATAACAAAAAAGTCTAAAAGGGCCTGACTGCAAGGAATTTCTGAGCAAAAAGGCGAAGGACCATATTAAATATTTCACAAAGAATAAATTTGTTTATCCTAAATTGTGAAATGCAGAACATATAAAGACCTTCGGCTTAAGCCGAAGGTCTTTTGCTCAGAGGGGACAATTAATGAATATATATAATCTTATAGATGACATTTGCCAGGGATATACTCCGACTAAAGAGGAAGTAGAAGCATTGCTTTGTACTTATGAACCTTATAATTCATATCTTTTTTCGGCAGCTCAAGCAATTACTAAAAAGTACTATGATAATATTATTCACATAAGGGGCATAATAGAATTTTCAAATTATTGTAGGTGCAGCTGTGCATACTGCGGTCTTAATGCCGCAAATAAAAAGTTAAAGCGCTATAGAATGGAACCTAAAGAAATAGTAGAAACCGCAAAGGAAGCTTATGATGCAGGTTATCGAACATTAGTGCTTCAATCAGGAGAAGATTTATGGTATACGCGAGAAAAAATCTCTGAAATAATTAAAGGAATAAAGTCAATTGGTGATATTGCAATAACACTTAGTATCGGAGAAAGGGATTATGAAGACTACAAACAATGGAGAAAAGATGGTGCCGACAGGTTCTTGCTAAAGCATGAAACTATAAATGAAAACTTATATAATAAACTTCATACCCATTCAAATCTTGAAAACAGAATAAGGTGCCTAAATAATTTAAAAGAATTAGGATATCAAGTGGGAGACGGATTTATGGTTGGATTGCCAGGACAGACTTTAGGAGATATTGCAGAAGATATCCTGTTTTTAAATAGATTAGATGTAGACATGGCCGGTATAGGGCCTTTTATTCCCCATCCCCATACCGAGCTTAAAAGCGCAGAGGCTGGAAGCAATGAAATGACAATAAAAGCTGTAGCTATAACGAGACTTATTTTGAAAAAAGTGCATTTGCCGGCAACAACAGCTCTTTGGACACTAAATACAGAAGATGGCAAGAAGGCGTTTGACTCCGGAGCAAATGTTGTGATGCTGAAAGTTGAACCCTACAAATATCGCAGACTTTATGAAATATATCCGAAAAATTTAGGAAACGAAAACAGTATTAAGCAAGAAAGGTTGAGGATGGAAGAATTAATTTTAAGTTTGGGCAAACAGGTTGCACAAGACCGGGGAGATTCTATAAAATTTCTTGAAGGGCAGTGATTTTTATGAATGATACACCAAGAGGCAACAGATTGCATATAGGTCTTTTTGGCAGGAGAAATGCCGGTAAATCGAGCCTGATAAATGCTATAACAGGTCAGGAAACGGCATTGGTTTCAGATTTTCCAGGGACAACTACAGACCCTGTTTATAAGGCAATGGAGCTTTTGCCGATAGGACCCGTGGTATTCATTGATACTGCAGGGTTAGATGATACAGGAAGTTTAGGCGAGCTTAGAATAAAGAAAACATTACAGGTTATGGATAAAACAGATATAGCTCTTATGGTATTTTCTGCGGAATATTCGGATTTTGACCTGGAAAAAAAGTGGTGCAATGAACTTATAAAGAGGAATGTCCCCATTGTTGGTGTAGTAAATAAAATCGATGAACGAGATATCGATATTACAGAGCTTGAAAAAAATTTTGATTTCCCTTTCATAAAGGTAAGCGCTGATAAAAGAATAAATATAGGTAAATTAAAAGAAATGATTCAAGAAAATGCTCCTTTTGACTTTGAACTTTCCACATTGCTGGGCGATATATTAACTCCAAAATCCATTGTAATATTAGTTATGCCTCAAGACATTCAAGCACCTAAAAACAGACTGATTCTTCCGCAGGTACAAACAATAAGAGACATATTAGATAATAATTGTATGGCGCTTGCCGTAAAGGAAACAGAACTTAGAGAATTGCTTGCATCACTTAAAAGAAAGCCTGATTTAGTGATAACAGATTCGCAGGTTTTCAACATAGTAAGCAAAATAGTTCCTGAAGATGTTCCGCTTACTTCATTTTCTATTATTATGTCTAGATATAAGGGTGAAGTAGGAGTTATGGCAATGGGTGCTAAAGCTATTGATGAGCTAAAGCCCGGCGACAAAGTTTTAATTGAGGAGGCATGCACCCATCATCCTCTAAAAAATGATATAGGCAGACAAAAACTGCCTGCACTTCTTGAATCAAAAGCCGGCGGCAAACTAGATATAGAGATAAAGATTGGCCAAGATTTTCCAGAGGACCTTACACCATATTCTCTAATACTTCACTGTGGCGCCTGCATGCTCAATCGAAAACAGATGATAACAAGAATAATAAGAGCAACAGAGCAAGGCATCCCGATTACAAACTATGGAATGGCCTTTGCCCATGCTCAAGGAATCTTAGACAGAACTACTTGTATGTTTACAGGCAAAGAGGAAAATAAGCAAACTGCTATAAAAACCATGTAAACAGCCTTTTAAAAAGTTTATCATAATTCGTTTATAAGGGCTTTTTCCTTCCAATTACCCTTCCTGTAAAAAATAAAGGTAATTATAGCACCTGATACCCAAGCAACTAAAAGAGAAATGAATATGGATTCAGGCCTACCATTGGGATACTCCGGACTTCTGGTAAGGTATGCTATACCATAAGCCACAGGTACACGAAGAAAAATAGTAGTGATAAGCGAAATCCACATAGGAGTCATGGTATCCCCGGCCCCTCTCATTACGCCGGAAAGAACTTGGGTCACAGCCATTGCGACATAACCGACTGCCAAAATTCGCATCATATGCATACTTAAATCTACCAATTCTGCTGTATTAGTAAAAATCTCCATCAGGTATCTGCCAAAGGTTAAAATAGTTATAGTAATAACAATTGATACTCCTACGGCAATTGCAAGTCCCTGTCGAGTACCTTCTTCAACTCTTTCGAGTTTTTTTGCCCCTACATTTTGACCGGTAAAAGTAGTCATTGCAATTCCAAAAGTAAAATTGGGCATCATAGCAAATCCGTCTACGCGCATCACAATTACATTGCAAGCTATGACCATTTCTCCGAAAATGTTTGTGAGAGACTGAACTGTTACCATTGCAAGAGAAAAGATAACTTGTGTCAGCCCTGAGGGTAAACCCAGCCTTAGAAGCTGCGCTACGTATTCTTTTTGAGGCTTCATTACTTCAAGATTAAGATCAAAAACCTCATGCATATTTTTGAGCTTGATTGCACATAAAATTGCCGAAATGACCTGTGCAATTACAGTAGCAAGGGCTACACCGGGCACTCCCATATTAAGTCCTGCAACAAAATAGATATCCAAGAAAATATTAAGGACAGTGGAAATTAGCAAAAACACCAAAGCTGATAACGAATCTCCAAGTCCCCGCAAAATTCCGGAGAGTATATTAAAGTATGAAAACCCCCAATTGCCAACAAGCAGTATTAAAAGATAGTCTGCACACCAATCCAATATGGAAGGCGGAGTGTTGATAAATGAAAGCATCGGACGCACAACAATAGGGCCTATTATCATGATCATTGTGGCTGTTACCGCTGTCAGCGTCAAACATACACCAATAGAACGGGAAAGCTTTTCCCTATCCTTGGCGCCAAAATATTGAGAAACCATTATACCGGCTCCGGTAGATACTGCTACAAAAAACACAAGCAAAAAATTGTAAATCGGCATAGCGCTGCCTACAGCAGCTAGGGCATTATCGCCTACATACCTTCCTATAACTATTGAATCTACAGTATTATAAAGCTGCTGAGCAATGTTTCCTATCAGCATAGGAATCGAAAACTCCAAAATTCTCTTCCATGGCTCTCCTACGGTCATATCGCGCGGCGAAAAAAGATCTGCAAGTTTTGCCATTTCTTCAACCCCTTTCTACAATAGATGTGAGTATTGTTAAAATTTTTATCTCGTTTATACCTGTAAATACAAAAGTCATCAAAACTAATTTACGAGCTTCGTTTTTCCCGATGGGCGCAATTTGCTTACAGCATCTATTATATCAATGTAAATACAATAAATGCAACCGCATAAAATTTAAAGAAAAAGAGCAAACTTTTTAAAAATATGATATGATATTTCAAAATAACTTATACTCCGAGGGTGCATACAATGACTAGTTCTAAAACCCATATATATTTAAATCTTCTCAGCGTAGCTTTTTTTTGGGGCACTTCCTGGGCTATATCTAAGATTGGCCTGCGCGACTTATCTCCGGTACATCTTGCAGTATTAAGGTTTATGGTTGCTTCAGCCATATTTTTATTTATGGTAAAAACTTTTCATAAAGATTACATTATAGAAAAAGAAGATAGAAAATGGTTGTGGATATTAGGATTTTTAGGAGTAACCCTGTATTTTTTCATCCAGTATTTCGGCCTTAATATGACTACGACAGTAAACGCCTCAATTTTAATTGCGACAAGTCCGATTTTTACAGTTCTTTTGGCATCGATGATTTTTCATCAAGAAAAAATATCTCCCTTAGATATTTTGGGTACAATAATAGCGTTCTTAGGCATATTTTTTGTATTTACCGCAGGCAGGGGGATGTCTATTAGTAGAAGTACTATTTTAGGCGACTTATTACTGCTTTCAAATTCATTGATCTGGGCTCTTTTTACAGTTTTAGGAAAAAACTTAGTTGACAAATATGATCCATTTGTTGTAATGGCATATATAAATATATATGCAGCGATAACGGTACTGCCGATAGTATTTACCCCCTCCTTCATTAGCTCCGTAAAGTCGGCTTCTTATACTACTTGGGCTGCGATAATATATCTTGCGGTATTTTGTTCCGTATATTCCTATTATATGTGGTACAAAGGGATAAAAATTGTCGGAGCTTCAAAAACCGCAGTGTTTAACTATATAAATCCGATGATAGCCGTGATAATTGGCATTTTACTTCTAAAAGAAGGATGGAATATTTATACACTTATCGGCGGTATTCTTGTATTCATTGGAGTCTATATGGTAACTTCTAGCAAATCTTAGGATAAAACACGAATGATCTTAATATATTTTTAAATATTTTTCGTGATTTGTATGTATTTTATTGAAAGTATATGGTAAAATATCTGTATCAGATTACTCGTTCAAATTTTAAATTAACGGAGGTTTTTAGGGTGGAAAAAATTAAAGAAGGGAAAACGAAAACAGTTTTCGACGCAGGCAATGGGAATATCCTCCTAAAGTTTCGCGATGATGTAACTGGAACAGACGATGTGGTAGATCCTGGAGCCAATACTGTTATAGGAAAAATAGAAGGCAAGGGCAATGCCTCTCTTCGCCTATCCAAGCATTTTTTTGAGCTTTTGAAAAAAGCAGGTATCCGCACCCATTATATCGATGCGAATCTTGATGAAAACACGATGCTGGTAAGGTGTGCAAAAACGTTTGGCGACGGTATGGAATTTGTGTGCCGTTTAAAAGCAGCAGGGAGTTTTGTAAGAAGATATGGCAGATATGTAAAAGAAGACCAGCCTCTAGATTATCTTGTGGAGATAACATTAAAGGATGATGAAAGAGGGGATCCGCTTATAAACGAGGAAACACTCATTCAGCTAAAATTAATGACAAAGGATGAAATAAGCCAAGCTACAAACCTTACAAAAAAGATTACAAAATTAGTTGAAGAAGAATGTAGCAATTATGATCTGGAGTTAGTGGATGTCAAATTTGAATTCGGGGTAGTAGACGGTGAAATTGCCGTAATTGACGAGATTTCCGGAGACAATATGAGAGTTAGAAAGAATGGAAAGCCAATCCTTCAAAAGGAATTGTGCGAGATAATTTGCGGTAACTGAAAACAGATACCAAGATTAAAATGCGAACTAAAAGCGACCTGTTAGAGTTATGCAGGCCGCTTTTATGACTTATAAATCAACTATTGCATGCTTTCAATAAACCTTCCTGCTTCTACCGCAGCTACCGCTCCATCGGAGGCTGCGGTTATAACTTGACGCAAAGGCTTTTGGCGAATATCGCCTGCTGCAAAAATCCCCGGCACATTTGTCATCATGTGTTCGTTTGTTATAATATAGCCTTGATTGTCAAGAGAGATGATATCTTTTACAAAATCTGTCAAGGGAGTCTGACCTATTGCGACAAATATTCCGTCTACAGAAATAGACTCTAATTCTCCCGTTTTTACGTTCTTGACCACTAATTCATTTACTGTATCCTTGCCGCGAATTTCATCCACTACCGAATCCCAAATAAAGGAAATTTTACTGTTTTGAAATGCACGCTCTTGAAGGATTTTTGTAGCTCTTAATTGATTTCTGCGATGTATAACATAGACTTTGCTTGCAAACCGAGTTAAAAACAGCGCTTCTTCAATGGCGGTATCTCCTCCGCCGACAACCGCAACTGTCTTATTTGCATAAAAAGCCCCGTCACAAGTTGCACAATATGAAACACCCCTGCCGGTAAACTCAATTTCACCCTTTACGCCCAACTTTTTCGCTGATGCTCCGGCAGCTAAAATAACGGTTTTTGCTTCTACGTTATCATCATCAAGGATAATATTAAATATATTATCCTCCTTTACTATTTTTACAGCACCGTTATTTAAAATTTTGGCGCCAAATCTTTCAGCCTGCGATTTCATGGCCTCAGCAAGCTCGGCACCGCCTATGCCATCGGAAAACCCAGGATAATTTTCTATACGGTAAGTCATTGCAGCTTGGCCGCCTGGATACATTTTTTCAATAATGATTGTGGAAAGCTTAGCTCTTGCCGCATAAAGCCCTGCTGAAAGACCGGCTGGTCCGGCACCTATTATAGCTACATCGAAAATCATCTTATACCTCCTTTTTTAAAGCTATTCTGCTTAAATAATAATATATTTGACGCACTTTAGCAAAAAAAATTTAGTTTTTATATAAAAAGGTATTGCATAATAATACATTTTAATGTATAATTATGAAAAAGAACGAAAGAGGCTGATCTTATGAGCATAAATCCATGGTTGAATACAGAAGTTAGCTTGTTAAAGGGAAAAGATCTGTTAAGTTTATATGATCTTAGCAACCTTGAAATAGACGAAATACTTACTAAATGTGAAACGCTTAAAACAATGCATAAATTGGGAGCGGATTATCAGCCGCTAAAGGGCAAAACCCTAGGCATGATTTTTGAAAAGTCTTCTACCAGGACAAGAGTATCTTTTGAAGTTGCAATGTGGCAGCTAGGCGGACATGCACTGTTTTTGAGCAATAGGGATATCCAACTTGGCAGGGGAGAGACCATCCAAGATACAGCCCGAGTGCTGTCAAGGTATTTAGACTGTATAATGATAAGGGCATACAGCCATGAAGATGTTAAACTCCTTGCAAAATACGCTGATATACCCATTGTAAATGGTTTAACCGACTATGAGCACCCATGCCAAGTGCTGGCAGACTTATTTACTATTAAAGAAAAGAAGAAAAAACTTAGCGGATTAAAACTGGCATTTATCGGAGACGGAAAAAATAATATGGCAAATTCTTTACTTTATGGATGTGCAAAAGTGGGAATGGACATAGCTGTAGCTTCTCCGAAAGAGTTTTTACCGGATAAAGAAGTAGTTGAAAAAGCAAGTATTGATGCAATGATGAACGGTTCAAAAATTACACTGACAGAAGATGTATTTGAAGCGGCTGACGGTGCTGATATCCTTTACACTGATGTGTGGACAAGCATGGGCCAGGAAGAAGAAACTGAATACAGGAAAAAAGTTTTTGCAGGCTATCAAATAAACCAAGAAGTACTTTCTGCGGCAGACAAGAATGCTATCGTTATGCACTGCCTACCTGCACATCGAGGCGAAGAAATAACCGAAGATGTGATGGAGGGAGACCATTCCGTGATATTCGACGAAGCCGAAAACAGGCTTCACGTGCAAAAGGCTATTTTAGCTCTTATAATGGCATAAAATTATTGTAAAAAGATGGAAGGCTTAGGCGGGCCTTCCTTTATTTTTTACGCATTATTTTTTAATTGTAATTTAAGCTCTTCAATAAAAACATCCACTATCTCCGGCAATAATTGGTCTTTTACGGTTTTTAGTACAAGATCAGACTTTCGCAATATGCGGGGGATTTTATTTGATATCCCTTGAGAACTTTTCTGATGCCGTGATAGTACTGTTTGCAAAAACTCCTCAAATTCGTATATTCTAAATTTCTCGATTTCAGCAGTGCGAGCTGCTCTTTCTAAGATATCAATAATTATATCCTTATAAGTGGCTTTAGGACCCAGATCTAAAATGTCAGCTATACGCGGAATGACTTTTTCAAAAAGCAGCCGGTAGCAAGGGATTTTTTCATTAAGCCCTATAATCTCAGCAAGCTGCGAAACTGTCCTTGGGTTCATGTTAAAGAAAAAACGCGCATAATAATCTTCCGGATATGATTCTTTGATATAATAGTGTGTGCCGGAATACTTATTTACCACTTTTAAAGTATCATAATAACCTAATTGAAGATTTACTCTTGCTCTTTCTGCTGAAAAGTCAAGGATGCCACCTAAATCTTCAGAAGGTTCAATTACAATTAGATTTAATTTCTTCCTATTTACTCCGCGCACACGCCCTAAACCATGTAATCTAATTACTATAATATCCTTATACCCCTTTGCAGCGAGCAGACCGACAGGGAGATTATCGAAAACACCACCATCGATGAATAATTTACCATCAATTTTTTCCATTTTAAATATAGGAAGATTGGCACTGGCCAGTAAATAGTCAGCTAGTTTTCCATAAGGGATATCTTCTATATAAATCTCAACCGGTTTTAGGTCAGTAAGTTCAACCGTTACTATACCAAAATCTTTTCCTGAACTTCGAATTTTGTCCTCCGATACGTTTTCTGATATAAGTTTGCGAAGAGGTGTAATATCAAGACCTCGCTCTGAGAAAAGCTCTCGCAATTTTTTTACTGCAAAAATTAAATTCTCCGGACGCACCTCTTTGTTTCTGATTGCCTCTATCTCTTTTTCATCAATATTATTTATTATTTTATCAAAAGAAATATCGTACCATATATTCCAAGCCTTTTCGAAGTCGCCTTGTAGTATCATGGCACCGTTTAAAGCACCTACCGATGTGCCGGCCACGCCGCCTATATCAATATTCAGCTCCCTGAGAGCCTTCCATGCGCCTATTTGGTAAGCACCTTTAGCACCACCGCCTTCAAGCACTAGACCGAACAAAACAATGCCCCCGTTTCTTTTGTTGACTTTAAAAATTAACCACTTATTATTATAGTCTAATTTTTAGATATATACCATATCTAACATTTTCAGAAACCGATGGGAATTTTTAGAAAATAAGCATAAAAAGCTCCTTGACATTAATACCATGCTGAATTATAATATTTTAGAAGCTGTAAGTGCTATGAAAAGGCTATAATTATTTCAATATTTGGGCTTTGTTATACCTCTTCATAAATAATACATATTGAAGAGGATTATTAACATAAGCTCCATTTTTGTTATAAACAATAGC
Organism: Tepidanaerobacter sp. EBM-49; assembly: GCF_001896645.1. Lineage (NCBI taxonomy): Bacteria > Bacillati > Bacillota > Clostridia > Thermosediminibacterales > Tepidanaerobacteraceae > Tepidanaerobacter > Tepidanaerobacter sp. EBM-49. The sequence goes on along the minus strand of NZ_MPPE01000014.1, from coordinate 2,398 downwards.
TTAGTGCGATTGGCCTGGAAGCACAGTATGCTGATAAACCAAAGTCAATTTTTTCAAAATCACGAGGGGAGAAAATCGTATGTCAAAAAAAGAAGTTGTCCTTACCCAGGAAGGCTTAAAAAAAATGGAAGAAGAACTAGAATACTTAAAATCAGTTAAGCGCAGAGAAATCGCTGAAAGAATAAAGCAGGCCATCGACTTTGGCGATATCAGCGAAAACTCTGAATACGATGAAGCAAAAAACGAGCAAGCGTTTATAGAAGCAAGGATTGCCCTTCTTGAAGAAAAATTACGGAATGCAAAGCTTATAGACGAACTAGATATAACTACTGATGTTGTAAGCGTAGGCTCCAAAGTTAAACTTAAAGATTTGGATACCGGAGACATTTTTGAATATACAATTGTAGGCTCAGCAGAGGCGAATCCGCTTGAAAATAAAATATCAAATGAATCACCGGTGGGAAGTGCCCTAATAGGCAAAAAAAAGGGTTCTATAGTAGAAGCTTTAGCACCTGTCGGAAAGGTTAGATATGAGATTATTGACATCACGAAATAAATAGTGGAGGTTTTTTAATGGACTATCTTAGCGAAAATGAAATCCAAAAAGTTAGACTGCAAAAACTTCAGGAACTTAAAGGTATGGGCATAAATCCATATGGCGAAAGATACCCCCGCTCGAATACTTGCCAGCAAATCAAAGATAATTTTGATGAATTTGAAAATGAGGATGTAATTTTAGCCGGTAGAATCATGGCGATAAGGGGTCATGGCAAAGCGGCTTTTTTTGATATCCAGGACGACTCCGGGAAAATACAGGTTTATATCAAAAAAGACAATGTATCTGACGAAACATTTAAATTGTATAAACTTCTGGATATAGGAGATATAATCGGGGTAGAAGGCCGAGTTTTCAAATCTCAAAGAGGAGAAATATCTATCTCCGCTACAAATTTAAAAATGCTTGCAAAGTCATTAAGGCCACTACCTGAAAAATGGCACGGCTTAAAAGACACTGATACAAGATATAGGCAGAGGTATCTTGATCTGATAGTGAATCCTGAAGTAAAGCAGACATTCCTTACTAGAAGCAAGATCATATCAGCAATTAGAGAATTTCTAGATGAGAGAGGTTTTGTAGAGGTTGAAACTCCGATCTTGTCACCGATAGCCGGAGGCGCTGCTGCCCGGCCTTTTGTAACATATCATAATGCATTAGACATGCAATTGTACTTACGTATAGCTACAGAACTATATTTAAAAAGACTTATAGTCGGCGGTTTTGAGAAAGTCTATGAACTCGGTAAGGATTTTAGAAATGAGGGGATTTCTGTTAAACATAACCCTGAATTTACAATGCTTGAATTATATCAGGCATATGCCGACTATAAAGATATGATGGAACTTATGGAAACACTTTTTGCACATATTAGTCAAAAAGTCTTAGGAACAATGAAAATAACCTATCAAGGTGAAGAGATTGACTTGACACCTCCGTGGAAAAGAATGACCATGGTTGAAGCTGTCAAGCAATTTACTGGCATAGACTTTGATAGCATAACATCAGATGAGGAAGCAAGAAAAATTGCAAAAAAACTGAACATAGAAGAGGTAAAAGACAGCGATACAAGAGGAAAGATACTTAACCTTGTATTCGAGGAAAAGGTTGAACAAAATTTGGTTCAGCCCACCTTTATATATGATTACCCTTTAGAAATATCACCTCTTGCAAAGAAAAAAGAAGATAATCCAGATCTTACTTACAGATTTGAGGCATTTATTACAAGGAGAGAGATGTGTAACGCTTTTTCCGAGCTCAATGATCCGATAGACCAAAGAGAGAGATTTTTGCAACAGCTAAAAGAGCGCGAGGCAGGCGATGAAGAGGCTCATGTTTTTGATGAAGATTATATAGTTGCACTTGAACACGGTATGCCTCCTACAGGCGGGTTAGGCATAGGTATAGACCGCATGGTTATGCTGTTGACTGATTCTCCCTCTATAAGAGATGTGATTTTATTCCCAACTATGAGGCCAAAACAATAGCAAAATTTATTAAAAACAAGAGAATTATGCAGCTTATAAGAGAATGTATAAATTTTATCAATATAATCTCTAAATATGAGCCATAACAGCGAATATCAATGTTTGAAATGAATGCCGGTTTCATGGTATTATACTTGAGCAGTCACGGAAAACACCAAAAAACCTAGTAAGTCAGCACTTCAAAAGAAAATAAAAAAAGGTGTTGACAAACACAGAAGAATATGTTAAAATTAATAACTGTGACGTAAAGAACCTAGACAACTAAATCAGTGTTATGCCTGAAACGATAAACCATAATTCAATTCTTTTGTATCCAAGCTTTTAAAGCAACGATATAAAATATTAACATGAGAGT
>NZ_MPPE01000050.1:0-11492 GCF_001896645.1 Tepidanaerobacter sp. EBM-49 | reverse complement strand
GGAGGATGTGGCAAGAGATGCAGCTCTTTTGCTGGAAAAAGAAGAAGGGCTCAAATGCTACAGAGTAGAAGTAGAAAGCCATGAAAGCATTCACAACCATGAAGCCTTTGCTTGGGTTGAAAAAGCATTAAGTTGAAAGGAGATAGCTCTGACATGATATTAGAAATATCTCAAGAATATCTGGAAAATGAAATGAAAAAAGTCAATGCACATCCCGCATCTTTTAAAATATTTAAAGATAAGTCCCGGATAATTCCTCTGAAACTCTTTGGCATACCTGCACCCGGAGCAAATATCATAAAGCAAGAAATGCTTTCATCAGGCGGCGACGCCGCAGTTCACAAAAATGCAGTAGATTGCAGTGTAGAAACGTCAGATGTAATCCTTTTAGGCACTAAAAAACACTACAATATCTTGATGGAAAAACTTCAAAAGATGCCTTATTTCAAACTGAATAATGTTTGCGGTGAGCTTAAAGAATTTTTTTCAGCCAAAAAGACAAATTCTATAAAATCTCCCTGGGGCAGAACTTTAAGTTTCGATAAGACTCGCGTTATGGGCATAATAAATATCACCTCAGATTCCTTTTACCCTGGTTCTCGAAAGCAGAGCATACAAGAAATATTAGATACTGCCCAGGATATGATACAATCGGGCGCAGATGTTGTGGACATTGGCGGAATGTCAACCAGACCCGGCTCTGACCCTATCAGCGAAGAAGAAGAAACAAAAAGGGTTGTTATGGCTATAAAAGCTATCAGAGAAAACTGCCAAGATGTAATGATTTCCGTAGATACCTATAGGTCAAATGTAGCGGAAAAAGCTTTAGAGGCAGGCGCTGATATAATAAATGATGTAAGCGGATTTAGTTTTGACCAAAGACTGATAGAGGTAGCAGCTAAAAGCAATGCCCCATATATCCTTATGCACATAAAAGGCACTCCTAAAAATATGCAGGAAAATCCTGCATATGATGACCTTATAAAAGAAATCGCACAGTATTTTGTCGAAAAGATTAACTATGCAATAAGTTTCAACATGAATGAAAACAATATAATTCTAGACCCGGGACTGGGCTTTGGAAAAACTTACGAAGATAACATGGAGATAATGGACAGAGTTTGTGAACTTCAAAGTCTTCACAAGCCTTTACTTATTGCTGCATCAAGAAAATCTTTTATCGGTAAGGCACTGGGTTTAAAATCTCCCGAGAATAGGCTGGAAGGCACGCTTGCTATTACCGCACTTTGCGCCTATCACGATGTGGATATGGTGCGAGTGCACGATGTAAGAGAAAACGTCAGAATTATTGAAATGGTGGAGGCGATAAAGTGCCGCAGGTGATAATAGCCTTTGGAAGCAATATGGGCAATAAAGAGCAAAACATTAAAACGGCTTTGGAGAAAATGAAGGCTCGCGGACTTAATATAATAAAGGTTTCAACCATAATAGAAACAGAACCATACGGTTATGAAGATCAAGATACTTTTTTAAACGGAGCATGTATTGCAGATACAAATCTTTCTCCTCAAGAAGTTTTAAAAGAGCTGCTCTCTATTGAGCAAGAGATGGGGAGAGTGCGAAAAATCCACTGGGGACCGAGAAATATAGATCTTGACATCATCTTCTATGAAAATATTATAGTTGATGAAGACAACCTTAAAATCCCCCACCCCGATGCCCATAACCGCTCTTTTGTCTTAGGTCCTGTATGTGAAATATCTCCATCTTTTTTGCACCCAATATATAACAAATCCGTAAAACAACTTTATGAAGAACTGAAGGAAAAATAGCTTTTGCTTTGCGCTTTTTATTAAGTTAATGCTTGATTAGTCTATAAAATGCGTATCCGAGTATCGCCCCAAGCATATTAAGCAATATATCGTCCACATCAAAAATTCCCAAATTAAATAACAATTGGGCAGTTTCCATGGCAAGGCTTACAAAAAATGAAGCTGTGACGACAGATTTGAGGCTGTGTATTTTTCTCTTTAAGATTACGGGAAGTAAAAAACCAAGAGGCGCGAATATAGCTATATTCCCTAATAAATTTTCAGCGGAAACTCTAAGATTTTTGCTTATAACCACGAACCTAAAGATGGTTTTTGTTGGTATAAAGTTTGCGCTTTCAAGCCTTACAGCTAAGGGAGGTATTTCGCCGGCTTTTAAAGCGGATATGGCAATATTTATAGGATATTTGAACAAAATTACTTTTATCAAAAAGATAAAATATATGCAAAATAAGATTCGAATTCCGATTTTCATTTTTCTATTTTCAGTCACTGTATAGTTCATTTCGTTTCACCTATAAGCTTTAAATATTTTTATCGCCTATTTAAATATACAAAAATCCCACGTATAAATCAAACACTATCTTGTAAAAGATACAGGTCTTTTCTATGTCCAAATAATTTTCATGCAAAAGTATAAAAGCCTGAGTGCCATATCTGTAAAGGCATTCAGGCTTTACATTCAGTCATAAAGCTTGTTGTAAAGCACTGCATTTTATTTCACTTGAAAGTTTGCTATGAAGTAGTGCATTTCTATTTTAATCAGAAACTTACTGCAGGGCATTATATTTTATTGGTTTTTCTCAAGCAGTTCCCTTACAACCGTTTTCAGGCTGCCTTCTTCTACCGCAGTTCCTGTCATAACTATTCCAATAAATTCAATACTATCATCATCTCGAGATACTACAAGCAAAGGGCTTCCCATACTGCTGGTTTCCTTGAGCCAGCCGTCATCATCTACGTCCATGCCTCCTGCCAAAACTACTTTACTTAAGTCTTCCGGAAGCAGGCGATATTCCAATGCATATACGTCGATGGTTTTATCTGTTAAGTCGTCAAAGCTTTCTATGCGTTCTAAACGCGTTATTTTGCTGTCAATAATTTTAACTTCCGGATTTTCTTCATAATATGCAATATCTTTGTTTATTACTTCCCATGCAAAGGCAACAATTTGTTCTGACTTATCGACTTTATCTGTTTCATACATTTTAAGCGGTCCATCTGCTCCGCCAATTGTGGTAATAGAACTATTTTTGTTCTCGTTGATAAAACTTTCTTCTATCTTGTCCCCTATTTTCAAAAGCTGTGCAAATGTTTTTTTATCTAAAGAAAATTCTCGTATATCTTTCCCTACCATAGCATCTGCTTGATCTTTTGTATATTGAATCAGATAATCATTTTGGCCGTCAGTCAAATTAAAATTGATATAATCCACGTTACCTATGAGTGAAAACATGATGATGGCATTTTTCTCAAAAGGTGTCTGATTTATAGCGCCGGTATATTTATTCCTCGTCTTAGCATCGGTATTCAAATGCACTGTAATACCATAAGGAACATTTTCTGTGTGAAGTTCAAAGTAGCTATAGTTTATATTTTCAGGAAAATCAAGCAGAGAAATAATATTGCCGACCTTTGATGCATCTCCTACATAATCCGTCTTATATTCTAAGAATTTTTCAGCTGAAGCTAAATATTCTATTTTGTCCGAAGGATTTGCCGCAAGTGCCATTGATATTGCTACAACTAAAATGCAAGCAGGGCATATAGCCCAAAGCGCCGGCTTTTTGTAGTTTAATATATTTTTTATTCGAGTTTTGATATTGCTTTCGCCAAAGGCAAGCGGAGCTAAAAGACCTGACTGCTTCATCGAAAGTGAAAGCAGTGAGCGAGAGTAACTAACACGTATATCTTCTTTTGACTGTCTGATTACTTCTTCATCACAAGACATCTCCATATCTTTTGACATAAGAAAATAGCTAATCCATACAATAGGGTTAAACCAATGCAAAACTACAGTAAAGAAGGCTATGGGCTTTATAACATAATCCCTTCTCTTTATATGTATCTGCTCATGTTTTAAAATATAGTCCAATTCTTTTTGTTCAAGCCCTGTGGGAATATAGATTCTCGGTCGCATAAGCCCAAGGACAAAAGGAGTATGAATTTGATCAGTTTCAAAGATATTGTCTTTATAAAAAGTTGCAGTAGAAATACGATTTCTGAGTTTAAGATAGGATATAGCGCTGTGGCACAAAATTATCGCAATCCCTAATATCCAGACAGCTGCAGCAATTTTTACTGCTGTATCTATCAAGTTCGCATTTGATGAGGTATTTACTGCTGTTAAAGTCGATTCCAATGTTTGCTTTACAGCACCGCCTGCACCATATTGTTCGGATAGTGCATTTGGATTTGCAAGTGTATCAACGTTATAAAACATAAGGTTTTGGCCGGGCAAAAGACTTAGGGCGCTTTCAAAGGATACAGGACATATGAGGCGAAACCATACCACTGCCCAAAGTGCATAAGAAAAAATCTTTGGTGATTTTCTAAGCAGCATACGGGCGAAAATTATGATTAAAGCTGCAAAGCTTGCAGTAATACTCATATTTAGTACAGTAATAAAAAGTTTGCTCACTTTGTCGCCTCCTCAATCATCTTTTGTATCTCTTTAGCTTCTTTTTCGGAAAGCTTTTTATCTTGTAAAAAAGCCGCCAGAAATGCAGGAAGTGAACCGTTAAATTTGTCCTCTAGCAATGCTTCGCTTTCATATTTTTGAACATCTTTCCGTTTTAATAAAGCAGTAACTGTGGCATTTTCGTTTTTCAAAATATCTCGCTGGGCAAGTTTTCTTATCATCGTATAAGTTGTAGATTTTTTCCAACCTAACTTTTGTCTGCATATCTTGGTAAGCTCTGTGGAATTTATAGGTTCATGCTCCCAAACAATATCCATAAGTTTATACTCTGCGTCAAAAAGTTTCAATTTGCTCATAAGCAAATCCTCCTCAATTGGTTTACTGTAGTAAATCTTTATAGGTATAGTTTATTCCAATAAACCAATGTTGTCAAGAGGTTGTTTTTTCTTTATTCTTTAGAGTATATAAAACGTATCTTGAATGGCGGCCCAATTAATTTATTTACTTTTTCAGTATAAAAATTGCTAAGATAAGAAATCTTTTGGCGGAGCTATATCTTTAGGACACAATTCTTTGCTATATGGCTTAATATCAAGCACAGGAGTGCCATCTAGCATATCTACTCCTTCAAAAATCAGTCGGTTATTTTCTTTTTTAATAAACCGGACAATAGACATTCCAATACCGTTTGGACGGTTAGGAGATCTTGTAGAAAACACGCCCATAATTTTATTGCTTTTAGCAGAAAGTGTCGTTAGTTTATAGCCTTCGGATTTGTGAAAATAGAATAATATGATACCGTATTCCCCTTCTTTAATATCGGCTATGCCTTCTTTGTATTCCTCCAATATCTCAATAGCAGCTGTTGTTCCTTCTGACGGTGTACCTTGTTTGGGAGCAGCAGTCTTGTCTTTATAAGGCGATCGAATATAGCCAATAGGTTTCATTAAAATCTCCATTGATTTCCTCCTTGCTCAACATATTGATTTTATAACTGCAACGATATCTGAAACTTCTTTCGAATATATTATAAACCTTTTATGGTCATATTAGAAACTGCTGCATATCGGTTTAACTAATCAGGTATATTACAATCGATAATGGACGTTTTTATGGTATTATTGTAATATATTTATAATATCTATCATCATAGAAAACTACGGAGGCGAATAATCCATTGCCTAATCAAACTCTTTATCAGACTCAGTATAAATCCAAACTGGTTGATGCAGCAGAGGCGGTAAAAGTGGTCAAAAGCGGGGATTGGGTGGATTATGATTTTGCTCATCTTCACCCTAGGGAATTGGATAAGGCCCTGGCTGCCCGCAAAGATGAACTGACTGATGTAAAAATACGCGGCATGCTTTCTCTTTGGCAGCCGGAAGTAGTCAAGATTGACCCGGAGCGAAAGCATTTTATTTATAATTCTTGGCACTTTAGCGGTATTGATCGTAAAATGCACGACCAAGGACTTTGCGACTACATTCCAATGATTTACCGCAACAAGCCTCTATTTTATCGCAATGAACTTACGGTTGACGTAGCAATGATTCAGGTTGCTCCTATGGACAACCATGGATTTTTTAATTTTTCTCTGATCAACTCTGCGACTAGGTCTATTGTGGAAAAAGCCAAAACAGTGATTGTCGAAGTAAATCCTCGTCTGCCCCGATGTCTTGGCGGATGGCAGGAAAATGTGCATATTTCTGAAGTGGATTACATAGTAGAAGGGCCCGGTGAGCCACCTGTGGCAATTCCGGCTGCCTTGCCAACACAACAGGAAAGAAAAATTGCGCATCTTGTAGTAAGTCAGATTACAGACGGTTCCAATCTTCAGTTCGGTATCGGCGGTCTGCCAAATGCCATCGGAACAATGTTAGCTGATTCCGATCTGAAAAACCTGGGATGTCATACAGAGATGTTAGTTGACGCATACTATTATTTGGATATGGCCGGAAAGCTTACAAATAAGAACAAAAAATTTTTAAAAGGCAAAACGGTTTGGTCCTTTTGCGTGGGCAGTAAAGAGCTTTATGACTGGGTAGACGACAACCCGGCATTGGCTTCTTTTCCGGTAGACTACACTAACGATCCTACTGTAATTGCCGCAAATGACAACGCAGTATCTATTAACAGCGCCATAGAAGTAGATTTGTTTGGTCAAATATCAGGAGAATCTTCCGGATTAAGACAAATCAGTGGTACAGGCGGTCAACTCGATTTCGTTACCGGTGCTTTTCAGTCCAGGGGAGGAAAAGCTTTCATTTGCCTTCCTTCCACATACAAGGATAAGGATGGCAATGTTCACTCTAGGATTGTGCCCGTTCTACCTCTTGGAGGAGCCGTCACTACCCCACGTAGTCAAGCACATTACATAGTAACAGAATATGGAATTGCCAACCTTGCCGGACGCACCACTTGGGAGAGAGCCGAGGCCCTAATCTCAATCGCCCACCCTAAATTTAGGGACGGGCTAATCAAAGAAGCAGAAAAGATGAAAATTTGGCGGCGCAGCAACAAATAATATAGTTAGTTCTTCAGCCCTCTAGCCGCCTTAGAGAAAATCCTTGTGTATGTTAGCGTGAAAGCAGGGGGCCGGTCTCAGAATACCAGACATGTATGTCTAACGGAAAATAGCCTAAGGAGCTTAGTATAATTTCACGATGTCGTTAAAAAGTGCTATAAATGCACTCTGTCTCTTAGAGGCAGAAAGCCCTAAGAGACAGATATCTTCCGGTAATATAAATATATATTTAGATTGCATTTTTGTTTGATTCAAAAAATCTTCTTAAATTTTCCGGCAATTGATACGGTTCTTTATTAGCCTCGCTATCAGGCATTTTTTCGGTGTTGCCATATATTTCGCGTAGGATAGCATCAATAATCATAGCTTTCGGAGGAACATTGTATTCCTTCCCTTTATATACCCATACTCGACAATCCACCTCATTACCGCATAAATCTCCACATGGCTCACATAAAGATTCTTTGAAATCCATTTGTATATCTCTTCCATTTACTCGTATAGTTGGTGAAGTAACAAATCTATATTGTATTGCTTTTTCCTTACTATTGATATGAATCTTATTTACAACTATTTCTATTCCTGCTGACTCAAGCACTTTTGCTACGTCTGCAATAGCTTCTTCTAAACCTTCGCCGGTCCCCTGGCATCGATTACAGATATTTAAATCTAAATATAGAAAATCAATGATTATTTTATTTTCCCCTTCAACGCGATTGTTTTCTGTGCTTCCGCAGCATCCTGTGTTACATTTGCAGTCCATGAATGTTCCCTCCTCTAAATAAGTCTATAGTGAACTACTCACCACTTACTCATTCATTCGTTGAAGTGGGAGCTTCTTGGTCAATAGCAGTAGCCTGCCAAGTTTACCCAAGCTCTAAGGGTAGTCCCTACCCCAATAATAATTCTTAGCTATGGTTTGGCTATCACCATAGTTGTTAGTAATTCATGCGGTAGCGCACCTCCTGTTAATTTATTTTTGAAGCATATTTTCCCATCCTTTAAAATCATCACAAGAAAACCCACTTTTCCTGTATTTATCTAGCACCTCTAAATCTTTTTTATATATTTTTAGTTTTATAGTTTGATTCATGGATATCTCCTTATACTATTTTAACATTTTCTGCAACCTGTTTCCTGTATTCATATAAATAATACAACTTTATTTTCTTTTTTATGGGATTTTCCAAAGGGAGAAAGTTTAATGAAAAACCTAATAAAAAACCATAGTTTCAAGGCATTCCTTATACCTTTTCACTATGGTCTTCTAATAGTTGCTTTATTTATTCCATTTCCTGTCTGCCTTCTAAGGCTTTGGTCAGTGTAACTTCGTCTGCATATTCTAGGTCCCCGCCAACCGGTATTCCGTGAGCTATACGGGTTACTTTCACTTGTAAGGTTTTCAAAAGTCTTGCAAGATACATCGCCGTGGCTTCGCCCTCCACGTTTGGATTTGTGGCAATAATAATTTCTTTTACTTCTGGAGTTATCCTGGAAAGAAGTTCTTTGATTTTAATGTCGTCAGGGCCTATGCCTTCTAGAGGCGATATGGCGCCATGGAGGACATGATAAACCCCTTTGTAGTCTCTGGTCTTTTCAATGGCAACTACATCCTTTGGATCTTCTACAACCATTATAATGCTCTTGTCTCTATAAGGAGATTGGCATATGCTGCATGGATCTGTATCAGTAAAATTGCCGCAAATCGAGCAATAAATAATGGAATTTTTTGCCTGTATAATGGCGTCTGTAAGATTTTCTACGCGCTCTTTTGGCATCTTTAAAAGATAAAAGGCTAAGCGCTGGGCAGTTTTGGGACCTATGCCCGGCAATCTGGAAAGTTCACTAATGAGGCGATCCAGCGGTTCTGCATAATAAGCCATTTAACCGCCACCTAAAAGAGTCCCGGCATATTTAGCCCGCCGGTAAGTTTTCCCATTTCTTCAGCCACCATATCTTCAGCTTTTTGAAGTGCTTCATTGGTTGCTGCCATTATTAAATCTTGCAGCATTTCTACATCATCCGGGTCAACTACTTCCGGACTTATGTCGATACTTACAATTTGTTTTTTTCCGCTGGCAACTACCTTTACCACTCCGCCTCCTGCAGTAGCTTCAACCGTCTTCTCCTGAAGTTCTTCCTGAAGTTTTGCCATATCCTGCTGCATCTTCTGAACCTGTTTCATGATTTTATTCATATTTCCCATGTTTTTCAAATTATATTCCCCCTCAAATTTTCTGCTTAGTCTTCAAATGTGACATTGTCTTCACCAAAAAAATCTATAACTTGCTGACTGTATTCCTCATCAGATATTTCTTTCTTGCCTTTCTCAATTTTATCTGGTTCAAAATTTTTGATATCAGAAGGCGCATCTTCGCCCTTTTGCACGAAACCTTTAACTGTTATGTCTATATTTGCAATCTCTTTTATCATTTCTTCAATGGTATGCTTTTCGGCAAGAATCATCTCTTCATAAACTGCGTCACCCTCATTTATAAAATAAAGTTTCTTGTTTTCGATCTTTGCAGGCTTTATTTCTCCTGCTTTAATAAATGAAATAAGTTTCATTTTTCCTTTGCCGGTCAGGGTTTTTAAGATATTGGGCCAGGATTTTTGAATGGTTTGCAATACTTCTTTATCATCAGTTTCATCTTTGTCAAGAGGTTTAACCTTTTTTTCAGGCTTTTTGGGCTCATCAGCTTTTATAGGTTCCGCCTTGGAAGATAAATCGGCTACATTTACACTATCGGTAACATTTTTTATATCTGAAACAGGTTCTTTTTTTACATGGCTGCCTGTATTAGTCATTACATTTTCAAGTCTTGCCTCAAGGGCTGCAACCTTTTTTTCCAATTCTTGGACCCTTGCAATGTGCCCCTCTTCTTTTTTCCAAAGGGCCGGAAGTACAAGTTTAGCCAGTGCAGCCTCTACTATAATCCTTGGCTGAGATGACCATTTAATCTCGCTTTCGGCATCGTTTAATATATCTATAATTGAAAGTATTTTTTCCTTGGTATACTCCTTTGAAATCTCTTTAAGTCTTGCGTAGTCTTCGTCGGTTGCATCTACAAGACTTCTATCTGCATCTATGGAAACCATAAGAAGGTCTCTAAAATGTTTTAGGAGTCCTTCTGTAAATCTAAAAATATCTTTGCCTTGTTTTGATATATCATCGACTGCATTGAGCATTGCAGAGATATCGGCCTTTACTGCTGCATTTGAAATCCCATAAAATACTTCGTTTCCAACAGCTCCGAGCAAATCCAAAACGTCTTGATATGTTATTTCTCCTTTTCCGAAAGCCGCTGCCTTGTCAAGAAGGCTTAACGCATCTCTTACTGAGCCTTGAGAGTAAGCTGCAATTTGGGATAATGCTCTTTTCTCCACTTTTATATCTAAGTCACCTGTAACCTTCTCTAATTGACCTATAATCTCGTTTACAGAAACTCGTGTGAAGTCAAATCTCATACAGCGAGATAAAATTGTAGATGGAAGTTTATCGGGTTCTGTTGTGGCAAGAATGAATATAACATAGTCAGGTGGTTCTTCTAATGTCTTTAAAAGCGCGTTAAATGCTTCGGTTGTAAGCATATGTACTTCATCGATAATGTAGACTTTATATCGCCCTTGAGAAGGAGCAAAATTCACTTTTTCTTTTAGATCTCGAATATCGTCAATACCGCGGTTTGATGCTGCGTCCATTTCTATTACATCAATCATGCTGCCATTTGATATGGCTCGGCATGTATCGCATTCATTGCATGGATTTTCAGCAGGGCCTTTTTCGCAATTTAGGGCTTTTGCAAAAACTCGCGCAGTACTTGTCTTGCCGGTTCCTCTCATTCCACAGAAAAGGTAGGCATGAGCAATTTTCCCCGTCTTTAGTTGGTTTTTTAAAGTTGTAACAATGGCTTTTTGCCCTACAATTTCGTCAAAAGTTTGGGGGCGGTATTTGCGATAAAGGGCCACATATGACATTAAGAATCTCTCCCACTTATTTTTAAAGCCGCCGATTATAAACCGGCGGCTAAAACTTATATGCCGTGCACCCTCCGTCGATCTGACCCTCCGAGCGTTACGATGGCAGTTAGCTCCAATCAGGCTCCCCCGCGGCACATGAAAGGGCTTCCTTACCGCTGCTTCCTCCCGGACCTGACGGGGTTCGAAAGTTTTCATTGCGCAGGACCCGATTATCGTCACCACTTACCAAAGTCAGTCCTCACAGGGAAAAGACCTCTGGAGGGAATTCGACCCCACTATAGCGGATTGTGGGTACAGGGCACCGCTACCTCCCCGCCTAGCACGGCAAAACTTATAACCAATTGTTAAGTAGTAATTGTATTTTACTATACTTTACACCTTAAATCAAGGATCAAAAAAGCTGTTACACTCAGCGATCTAAACGCCCTTTGGTATAACAGCTGCTTTTAACATTTAAATGGCGGAGAGAGAGGGATTCGAACCCTCGAACCGCGTTTTAGCACGGTTACGCGATTTCCAGTCGCGCGCCTTCGACCAGCTCAGCCATCTCTCCACG
>NZ_MPPE01000002.1:0-9617 GCF_001896645.1 Tepidanaerobacter sp. EBM-49 | reverse complement strand
ATTATAGTATAATAGGTGCATCGGGGCGTAGCGCAGTTTGGTAGCGCGTTCGGTTCGGGTCCGAAAGGCCGTGGGTTCAAATCCCGCCGCCCCGACCATAAATAATATAAAGCAAAGAAGCCTTCATTGATTATAAAAACAGCCTACATGGCTGTTTTTATTCGTCTCTATTCAGATAAAAACAAATTTAAATAAATAGCATATTCAATTCGTTTTTTCTGGAGTTCGCAAGTAATATGATAGGGTTTTTTCATATCGCCACAAATTAGCAAATTGTTAGCATTGCATCCTCCGCTGCAAAAGTACCTGGCCCAGCACTGGGAACATTCTTCTTTTGCAAAGACATGTGTATCCTTTAGTATATCCACAATTTTCTGGTCAAGCTTTCCATTAGCCACATTTCCCATTAAAAACTCATCTTGCCCTACAAACTGGTGGCATGGGTATATGTCTCCCGAAGGAGTTACTGCAAGGTAATCTCTGCCTGCTCCACAGGCCCATACTCTTTTATATACACATGGCCCATTATATATATCTATGTTAAAATGATAGAATTTAAAGGGTAATTTACCGGTTTTTTTACGGTTCATGTATTCATTGGCAATTTCATCGTACTGTTTCCATAAAGTATCTAAATCTTTATCTTCTAAAAGATAATCCCCTTCTTTTCCAACAACCGGTTCAAGAGATATTTCGCGAATTCCCAAGTTGGCAATATGAAAAACATCTTTTGCAAAATCAAGATTGTGCTTTGTAAAAGTACCTCTTACATAATATTCTTTGTTATCCTTTTCTCTAAGTTCCACAACCCTTTTTATATTAGGCACTATTTTATCATAACTGCCACTGCCATCTGCTCTCACTCGAATAAAATCGTTTACTTCTTTTCTACCGTCAAGGCTTAAAACTATGTTGTCCATATTCTTATGGAGATATTCAATAGTTTCATCATCTAGCAGCACTGCATTTGTTGTTATTGTGAAATGAAATCTTTTACCCCATGTTTTTTCGAGTATACGCGCATAAGAGATAACTTCTCTTACAGTGTCCATAGCAAGCAATGGCTCACCGCCAAAAAAGTCAACTTCCACATCTTCCATGTCTCCCGAATTTTCTGCAAGAAATTCTAGGGCTTTTTTACCTACTTCGCTGCTCATTATTTCTCTTTTGCCGTGATAATCTCCCTTTGACGCAAAGCAATATTTGCAGCGTAAATTGCAGTCATGGGCAACGTTAAGACAAAGAGCTTTTACGTACTGCCTTGTATCTAGTTTGTCTAGAATAGCATTTGTATCCAAGTTGCTAAAAAGATATCCTTCGGTTTCCATTGCCTTAATTTCTTTTAAGGCTTCCTCTATCTCAAGCTTTGAATACTTGGTTTTAAGCTTTGCGATTATATCATTATCAGACAAAACTCTATAATAATCCAGTACATCATACGTTATATTATCTACCTCAAAAATCGAGCCGCTGTTTACATCCAAGACTAGATTTTTGTCAAATACTCTAAATTTATGAATCTGGCCTGCCAAATACATCCTCTCCTACTGTTTTTTTGCTTTTAACTGATTAAGTTTCTCCTAATTTTAACATAAAACCTTTTTGGTTTAAAGTTTGATTTTGATGTCGTATAAACAATAAGCACTTTGCGGTTTTTACACCACAAAGTGCTTATTGTTTTTCTATGTATATAATTACCCTTATTAAACCCCTCTAGCTAATATTCTTTCTCTTTTTTAAATTCATTTGCATTTTTCTTAAATGAAACTGCTTTACCGCTTTTTGACATTATGGAATCATAACATGCATCAACTGTAATCCAGCCTTGATTTTGAAGATATACTTCATTCCATGCATGATACTCGCTTACGTCATTTTTATAGCCCTTGACAAGTTTTGCCGGTATGTTAATACTCCTAAGCATTGCAGCATAAAGTGCCGCATAGTCAAAACATATACCTTTTTTTGTAGAAAGCGTTTCTTCCACTGAGGGTATGTAATTACTGTTAAGGCTTTTGACCTTATCTTTGTCATACTCAAAGTTTTTTACTATGTAATCATATATGGCATATGCTTTTTGCTCATCAGTGCTTAAGTTTTCTGAAAGCTTTGCAGCCATCTTAGCCGCTTCCCCGTTTTTATCCCAGTAAATCGGAGATGCTGACTGTAAAAAAGGCAATTTTTCGTCTGCTAATTTAACCTCTATATCTTTGCTGTCTTTAGGCAAGTACTTGTTGCTGTCAATATACTCCAGCAGCGTCAGTTTGTATGTGCCTGAACCCATCTGAAGCGGAAGTGTTTGCCCAACATTATTTACATCGTAAAAATAACTTACATTGTTCTTTTGAATCATTACCTTTATTTTCTTATCTTTCAGCGCCTGATTTACCTTTACTATTCCAAGTTCTGCATCGCTAAAATCAAATACATCTGCCTGGCTTGCAAGAGGTTTGTTTAAAATTGGAAGCATAAACAAAAAACACATCAAAAGGCAGAGTATCCTCTTTAGTTTAAGCAAAATAAAACTCTCCTTTCGGTAGCTGGCTGCCATCTTGAGAAGGCCCTCTAGCTTTGCGTCCCCGCGTTTCCACGGGTTTGCCTTTATCGTTTGAAAGTTTAACTAAAAAAAATTCTCTCGAATCAAATATTCAATTTAGGCTAATTTTACCATAATTTACATAGATTTTCAAGCATAAAAAAATCAGGCTATATATTCTCACCTGATTCCAAAAGGTTAGCTCTTACTATTAATCTTGGGTAAGGTTTCCTGCTGTAATCGCACGTAATAAGAGTTAAGAGTTTTTTGTCCTTTTGCGGCAGCATAACCCAGGTATCTTCTGCCTCAACAAGAAATGTCTCGGATACTACATAAGTAAACGTCTTATCCTTTACTATAATCTCGATTTTATCTCCTTTTTTAAGTTCATTTAATCTGTTAAACTGCCTACCGTAACTCCGGCTCCGATGTGCCGAAATACAGTAGTTGCCTATATCTCCCGGATTACCCGTGCCGGATACTGAAGCTGCCGAAATATCAAGATTGGTTTTTGTTGCGCCTTTTAATATGGGCAAGAAAATATTTATTTTATCAATTTTTAGCATGCCTTCCATATGAGAGTTTATATATTCTATAAGATAATCATTTTTTTTGCTTGCAAGCGGCGCAGAAGTATCTTCTTTCGGTGCTTCGTCTGGATAATCTCCCAGATCTTCCATTGTCTTGTTCCATGTTTCAATAAGCTTTTTCTGTTGATAATCGAAGTAGGCTTCTTTTAGTTTCGGATAAGATATTAAAAATATGCCAGACAAAATTAGTATTACAGCAATAAACCTTTTCATAATCCTCACCATCTTTAAAAATTTGCCTGGATTATATTGTAAAATATATTCCAGGCAATATATAGGGGATGTTGGTTATAACAAGTTAAGCACTTCACTTTCTTCTTATGGTTAAGCTGGCTCCTGCAACAATCGCTACAATGCCTGCTATATAATATATATATGGAAGTTCTTCGCCTGTTTTCGGCATTGCCGGTGCTCCCATAGGAACTTCTTCAATAGGTATTTCAATAGGGGCAGCTTCTTGAGGGGCCTCCTCAGGAATTTCTATTTCAGGAGGTATTGGCTCTCCTTCCGGAACGGGCTCCTCTTCCACTTCAACCGGAGGTTCTTCTATCGGTTCTTCTTTTTTACCGCCTCCGCCGCCTCCTCCTCCGCCGCTAGTTTCTGCGGTAAAAATCCATCTCACTTCTGCCGTAGCATTTTGAAACTCATTTCCTGTTTCAGGACCCGGAAGTTCAATAGTTGCAATTAGATTTCTACTTTCTGACGAGGCAAACCTTCCAAGGCTTATATTGCTGCTTATATCTCCAATACCACCAGAACTTTCGCTGTTTGCTCCGGTAGCAGGACCCCGGTAAATAACTTCACCTTGATATGAAATAGTAAGTCTTAGTTGTTTTAACAAATCGGCGCCTGTAGGCTCATCTCCAATTCTTTCAGCGCGCATATAGAGAGTGAAGGGCCTGCTGTAATTATTTGTTATCTTCAGCGTTCGTGTTATTGCATCGCCCGGATTCATGCGCCCTAGGTCAAAAAGCTTTCCGCCTTCCGGCACTAAGACAAGTCCTGAAGAATCGCCTCTAAGTTCCACATCGTCGGCAGCAAAAACTCCTTCTGCACCATACATCGTAAAAACACTCGCTGCAAAAAACGAGACCAAAAGCACTATGAGATATTTTTTTATATTTTTATTCACCTTCACTACCCTCCTTTGTCGGGGGGTGAATTTTATTCACCTCTAAGGTGGTGGCCAAGGCATGCAAGACTGCATGCCTTGGAGGTTATGCTGCTTGATTTTAGGTCTTATTCAGGTGTGCTTTCGCTCCATGCTTCAACGCCGTCTGGCAAAGAGGTAATTCCGAACGCATCTTTATACGCTTCATGAGATGCCTGAACGGCTTCAGCTTCAACGTCAACTTTAAGCGTCTTTCCTTGATAACTATTGTCTGTTCCTAGACCGGCAATTGTTACACTGTCTAAAAGTAAATCCGTTTCTTCATCTTGACTCATTATTTCAGAGTAATAGTACCAACCATCTGAGTAAATCCATTTAGTAGAGTCGGATATGTTCAGCGTAACATTGGTTGTTGGAAGAGCAGGATCTGCTTCTATAAAATCGTCTCCGTCAAGGGCGCCCCAAACCGGCGTTAATTTCACCCTGACATATGTTCCTTTTGAACCTGTGCTCTTTATGCTTACATCCTTATTTGTAGTATCTCCGGGATTCCAATTTGTTATGTCTTGAAAGTCATGCTCATCAATTTCAATTGCAACAGTTCCGGCTGTAAATTTATTATCGGCCGTCTGACTGTCTGTAAACCAAGCCATGGTTCCGCCTACCACCAGGAGGGCGGCCAGTGAAAACACCAGTAAACCTATTAACAAATTCTTTCTCATTTTAAATCCTCCCTAAAATTTTTTATTTTGTTTTTTAACTATACATGCTTTGTCTTCGATTGTTTAATTACTGCATATCGGAATATTTCTTTATTCTGTCCATATCTCTACACCCGCCGGCAGAGCGGTAATTCCGAACGCATCTTTATATGCTTCGTGAGATGCCTGAACAGCTTCAGCCTTCACATTTACGGTAAGTTTTTTGCCTTGATAATCGTCTCCTGTCAAGCTTCCTGTAATCTCAACTTTTGAAAGAAGGGGTTCAGTAAGAGCTCCTGCGGCTAAGATATGTTTGTAATAGTACCATCCGTCTCCGCCATCTACCCAATTAGTTCCCAGCTCTCCTGAAGCAAAGATAAGATTGACATTGTTTATTGGAAGATTTCCCTCCCATACAGGATTTATGCTGACCCTTACATATGTCCTTTTTGTTCCTAGGCTCTGAACCTTCACTTCTTTGTCATATGTGTCGCCGGGATTTACATTTTCTTTTACTACAGCGCCGGTTTGACCATTTTCTAGTATCTGTATTTTAACTGTCCCTGCAGTAAAATTATTGCTAGCTTCTTTTGTATCTGTAAACCAAGCCATGGTTCCGCCTACCACCAGGAGGGCGACAAGTGAAAATATAAGCAGGCCTATGAGTAAACTTTTTTTCATTCCAAACCCTCCTCAGGTTTTTTGAGGTTTTGTCTTTCTAATCTAAGTGAAACTTATTGCACGCAGTCCCTAATTCTTCTTATTTACCCCTCTATGCTTCTTCTTTTGTGATCTCCCCCTCGTTTATTTTCCGTTCGCTCTTATTTTTGTCCCCTTTTCTTTCACTTACTATGATTTTCGCCAGTTCTACTGCGAGAAAGAGAACCCATGCAGCAAGTAAAACCAGAATTCCGCCTCTTGATCTTGCAAAGTAAAACGCATAACCGATGTAGGGTATTGTAAAAACAACTTTTCCTATTAAGTGATTCGCGCTTACCGGCATTGGGTCTTCGACTTCATTGGCATCACCCTTTGTCTTGAAAAAGAGCCCGCCTTTTTCATATATATCGATTACCCGGTGTGTGGTAGTATTTTCGCCGTCCTGTTCGCCTCTAAAAGTAATAACATCTTGAGCCTTTATTTCTTTTGGGCCTGCAGGTTTTACTATCACAAGGCTTCCTGTTTTAATAGTGGGATTCATGCTTCCGCTCATAACTATATACATTTGGTAGCCGCCTATAGACGGAGCCTTTTCTGTAATTTTGCTCTGCGCTATAAAAATCAGGAGTAGTATAACCGTGCAGGTAAGCAAAACCAATATTGCATTTGATAGGAAATTTTTTACTTTGCAAACTGTGTTCTTTTTCATGCTGCCATCTCTTTACGCTTCAGATTCTTCTGTTGATGCTAAAAGTTTTTCTTTATCAGGTAAAACAGCTTTCAGATCTACCAAGCTCAGCAATACTTCTGTGCTGCTTTTTTGCCCCTCAGTGCTGGAACCGCTGTAAGATACTGCGATTGTGAATGAATTGTTCTTTTCTGTCTCATCTCTAAACCAGGAATCGTTGACTTTTTTGTTAGTTGCCGTTATAGTCACTGCAACATCATTTAAAATCATATCTCTTGTAATCGTAAAACTTTGGTTTGTTAAATTTGTTAAACTGTAGTCCATTGGAACTGTTTCGCTTGCAGTATAGTTTCCCGGCCACAATCCGTCGATTATCTGTTGATCATTGTGTTTTACAAGTGTATTCCATTTTTTCCCCGAAGGGCCATTCACATGTATAGCGAACTCTTTTACAGTATCTATTCCATAATCACCGTTTTCAACAAACTTCTTTACAATTACCCTTCTTTTTTTACCGTAACTGATATGCTGTCAGTTGCTTTGCATCCATTAGCGTCCGTGATTTGAATTGTGTAGACAGTATCATTCTCCGGCATAAGGGAAGGATTGGCACTCGTTGAAGTCCATGTAGAATCGGTGCTGCTTGTCCAAAGGTATGTGAATGGCGAATAACCATACACCTGTAAATTTTGACCTATGCTAATGGTGTCTCCGACAACTATTATAGAGTCAGGCCCGGCTTCCACGCCTATCACATTTACTGTTGGTATCGGGAAGGTTTTTGCTACATTAGGCGTGCCGTTTATATCGGTGTAGTGAAGCACGGCGCTTGTGTTTGTCGGCAAATTATTGCCCTTCACGCCATCTTTTGCCTTGATCTTATAGCTTAACTCAGCTAATGTCGTTATTGTGCCCGGGCTCCAAGTTATTGTCCTTGTTGATGCATTGTATGTCACTGTAGCGTTAGGATTTGTTGTAATACTTCCATCAACGAGCTCGAAGTTCTCATTTATTATATCTGTCACAACGGCATCTATTGCCGAGTATCCCAATTGACCGGATATTGTGTCGTAAATCCCTGAAAGATCAGGTGCTCCGCTGGCTTCGTAATAGCCGGAGTTTTGAGCCCATTGAAGGGTTTCTCTTGCTACAGTTATACTCTGGCTTGGGACCTGGCTGATAATTCCAACTGTAAAGACCATTGCCATGCTCCAACAGCTCTGTCCTGCATTATATGCTGCTATAGTATGAACATTGTGGCTTGTAGGCTCGTTTGGCCCTGATGCATTTCCTATACTGCAAGTTGCCACGCCATCTGTAAGCAAGAGTATTACTTTGTTGGCGTTTTGCCGGCCACTGGTTTGTAAAATGCTTTTGGCTTTTAAAAATCCTGCTTCTATATTTGTTCCACCATTTGCAGTAATTCCGTCAATTGCATTTTTAACCGATGTTGCATTGCTCGAAAGTGCAATGTTTTGTGTTGCATCAGAAGCTGATCCTAAATCTCCAAGATATTGAGGCCCCGAAAAAGAAACTACTGAAATACGATTGTTGCTATCGGCTAAAATTGTATCCGTGAATTCTTTTGCGGCCTGTTTCGCGTAATAAAGCACGGTACGGCTGCCTGATACTCTATCATTCATACTGCCGGATTTATCTATTACTAAAACTACATCTACGGGAGCAGGAGCAGGAGTGCCTGTTATCTGAAGTTTTACGGTGTAATTTCTGCATGGCGTAGCAGGAGTTGCTGTTTTGTTAACTTGTATAGTATCGGTGCTGGATGCAGATGCTACAAATTCCGGCATTATGATTGATTTAGGAGCCCCGTAATCTAAAACGGCGTCAGTTTGCAAACTTCTAAATGCTTTCAGCGAAGCTGCTGAATCCATGCCTTGAGGCCGCGGAAGAAGCTCGAGAAACGGATCGTTTTCTATTGATACTTCGCAAGAGGTTGAAGCCTCTACCAGATTTGTTTCAAACTGGCATTGTGCTTTTGCTTGAATCACAAGAGACGGCTCAGTAAAATAAGGATCTATCGGAATTTCCCCGTCAATATGGTATTCTCCCCCGGGCGTAAGCTCTGATATTATCTCATTCGCGTTTTTAAGGCTGCTGTTTACATCTACTGATATATTTTGAAGTTGAACATCGCCTGTATTTAAAACTACAATATGGTAATTGATGTTTTCGCCTACATTATAAAAATCATTATCTGTAGAGATCGAAATGCTTAAAGCCGGATTGTAAACTATCGGCGGAATAATTGGCAATTCTTCTACAGGCACTAAAGGAACTAAAGGATCTAAAACTTCCTCAGGTGGTACAACTTCCGGTGGTAAAACCTCTCCGCCTTCTTCAGCAGGTATCTCTCCTTCGGGAGATTCCGTATCTTGAGGCTGTCCGTCAGGATTTTCCGGGGTTGTCGGCTCTTCCGGCTGTACTTCTTCACCGCCTGCTGTAGGTTCTTCTATCTCGGGAGAACCGCCTTCTTCTGAAGGATTTGCCTCTTCATCTTCAGGATTTGCAGCCTGTTCTGGGGGTTCGGTATCTGGATTTGTAGGTTCTTCTGGTTGAGCCTCATCAGGTGTTTGATCTGACGGACCTTCCGGCTGCACTTCTTCATCACCTGCTACCGGGTCCTCTGTTTCGGGAGAACCGCCTTCTTCAGAATTACCCGTGCCCTGATCTTGAGTTATTTCACCGGGAACTTCAGAACTTACAGAATCTATTGACTGTATATCTGTATTTACCAATTCGTTAATTGAAGGTGTAGCATCTGTGCCAGATTCATCGGCCGAAACTACAGTAATTGCCGGTGTGAAGATAAGCAATATCATAAGAATTGTGGCTAAAACTTTCTTTGAGGTACTTATCATATTTAATTTTCACCTCCTTGTAACAAAAGTCATGCTTCATCAGCTTCCCACGAACGAAATTTCACCAACCCCTTCCCTTCTTTTTCTAAAGCTACTTCCATTAAATGAATAAGTTCCATTAAACTTCTGAAAGGGACTGTCTTTTCGTCTTCCAGCCACTGAATATATCCCTGAACACTTGCGTTCTCACAATACAGCGCTTTGATTACAAATGTCGTTGTGGAAGCAGTTTGTTTTATGCTTTTATCATCATTTGTAATCAGTTCCTTGTTCATTATGATGCCCCCTGCACTTCTAGTAGTTTTTCTATTTTTATTGTATCAGGGAGGTGTTTTATTAGACTTTCATTTGAATCCTTACTTTCTCACCTAAAAACCAAATATCAAACCATAGAACCCTGTAATTATGAGTAATACAGGGAATATTTTTTGTCAAATTTTAATCTTTTACTT